>CALWZL010000114.1 GCA_944385995.1 uncultured Faecalibacterium sp. | reverse complement strand
CTGGGCGGCAAGGCCCAGTTCGGCGGCCAGCGCTTCGGCGAGATGGAGGTCTGGGCCCTGGAGGCTTACGGCGCAGCTTACACCTTGCAGGAGATCCTGACCGTCAAGTCGGACGACGTTGAGGGCCGCGTCAAGACCTACGAGGCCATCGTCAAGGGCGAGCCGGTGCCTCAGCCCGGCATCCCTGAATCCTTCCGCGTCATGCTCAAAGAGCTGCAGTCCCTGGGTCTGGATGTCATCGTCCAGGACAAGGACGGCAACGAGATCGATATGCGCCAGAACTTCGACGAAGAGGAGACTGGCTTCGATATGCGTGAGGTCGCCGGTGTAGAGAACGTTGTGCAGGAGAGCGAACTGCTCAACGATTACACCATCAAGGATGCCGACGCAGGCTTTGATGATGCCGCTTCCCTTGAGGACAGCCCCGCAGCCGACGCAGGTCATCCGGCGGACGAAGTTGACTTCGACGAATAAAAACAGCCGGTTTCGCATCGGAACTTGTTATAGAGATTAAGGAAGGGTTCGATTCATGGAAAACACCGTTTTCGATTCGATCAAGATCGGTCTTGCCTCTCCCGACCAGATCCGCAAATGGAGCTACGGCGAGGTGAAGAAGCCCGAGACCATCAACTACCGCACCCTGAAGCCCGAGCGGGACGGCCTGTTCTGCGAGCGGATCTTTGGACCCACCAAGGACTGGGAGTGCCACTGCGGCAAGTATAAGCGCATCCGCTACAAGGGCAAGATCTGCGAGCGCTGCGGCGTCGAGGTCACCAAGGCCAAGGTCCGCCGTGAGCGGATGGGCCACATCGAGCTGGCAGCTCCTGTCAGCCACATCTGGTACTTCAAGGGCATTCCCAGCCGGATCGGCCTGATGCTGGACATCAGCCCCCGCCTGCTGGAGAAGGTTCTGTATTTTGCAAGCTATATCGTGGTGGACCCCGGCCTGACCCTGCTGGAGAAAAAGCAGCTCCTGACCGAGAAGGAATACCGGGAGATGCAGGAGCGCTATGGCGACGAGTTCAACGCCCAGATGGGCGCTGAGGCCATCCAGGCCCTGCTGGCCGAAATCGATCTGGACCAGCTGTCCGCCGAGCTGACCGCCGAGGTGGAGAAGGCCAGCGGCCAGAAGCGGATTCGGATTCTGAAGCGTCTGGAGGTTGTGGAGGCGTTCCGCATTTCGGGCAACCGCCCCGAGTGGATGATCCTCACCGTTCTGCCGGTCCTGCCGCCTGACCTGCGCCCCATGGTTCAGCTGGACGGCGGCCGTTTCGCCACCACCGACCTGAACGATCTGTACCGCCGCGTCATCAACCGCAACAACCGTCTGCGCCGCCTGCTGGAGCTGGGCGCCCCTGACATCATCGTCCGCAACGAAAAGCGGATGCTGCAGGAGGCCGTGGACAGCCTGATTGACAACGGCCGCCGCGGCCGCCCCGTCACCGGCCCCAACAACCGCGCCCTCAAGAGCCTGTCCGACATGCTGAAGGGCAAGCAGGGCCGCTTCCGTCAGAACCTGCTGGGCAAGCGCGTCGACTACTCCGGCCGTTCGGTTATCGTCGTCGGCCCCGAGCTGCGGATGGATCAGTGCGGCCTGCCCAAGGAGATGGCACTGGAGCTGTTCAAGCCCTTTGTCATGAAGGACCTGGTGGAAAAGGGCGTGGCCAACAACATCAAGTCCGCCCGCAAGATGGTGGAGCGTGCCCGCCCCGAGGTTTGGGACAGCCTGGAGACCGTCATCAAGGGCCACCCGGTTCTGCTGAACCGTGCACCTACCCTGCACCGTCTGGGCATTCAGGCCTTCAACCCGGTGCTGGTGGAGGGCCGCGCCATCAAGCTGCACCCCCTGGCCTGTACCGCATTCAACGCCGACTTCGACGGCGACCAGATGGCCGTCCATCTGCCGCTGGGCGAGGACGCCTGCCGTGAGGCCAAGATGCTGATGCTGGCTTCCGGCAACCTGCTGAAGCCTTCGGACGGCGCACCTGTTACCGTCCCCACCCAGGATATGATTCTGGGCAGCTACTACCTGACCACCGTCCGGGAGGACGAGACTGGGGCAGGGAAGGTCTTCCGGGATGAGAATGAGGCCCTGATGGCCTACGCCGAGCACATTGTCACCCTGCACGCTCCCATCAAGGTCCGCCGCACCATGGTGCTGGAGGGCGTGGAGCGCAGCGGCCTGGTGGATACCACCGTCGGCAGCATCATCTTCAATACTCCCGTTCCCCAGAACCTGGGCTATGTGGACCGCACCGATCCCGCCCACTGGCTGGACTACGAGATCAGCTTCCGGGTCACCAAAAAGACCCTGCCCGACATCATTTCCCGCTGCCTGACCCGGAACGGCACCCGCGCCTGCGCCAAGATGCTGGATTCCATCAAGGCTCAGGGCTATAAGTATTCGACCCTGTCGGCCATCTCGGTCGCCGTCTGTGACGCCGTGATTCCGCCCCAGAAGGCCGAGCTGATCGACGAGGCCGACAAGCAGGTCTCCCAGGTCGGCAAACTGTTCAACCGCGGTCTGATTTCCGAGGAAGAGCGCTACAAGAAGACCATCGATATCTGGCAGGCCACCACCGACAAGGTCTCCAAGGCCCTGGCCGACAACCTGCCCAAGGACAACGAGATCTATATGATGGCTGACTCGGGCGCCCGTGGTTCCATGAACCAGATCAAGCAGCTGGCCGGCATGCGCGGCCTGCTGGCCAACACCGCCGGTCACACCATCGAGATGCCCATTCGTGCCAACTACCGCGAAGGTCTGAACATTCTGGAATACTTCGTTTCCGCTCGTGGCGCCCGTAAAGGTCTGGCCGATACCGCTCTGCGTACCGCTGACTCGGGTTATCTGACCCGCCGCATGGTCGATGTCTCCCAGGATGTCATCATCCGCGAGCTGGACTGCGGCACCACCGACGGCCTGGAAGTCTCCGAGATCCACGAGGGCAAGGAGAAGATCGAGTCCTTCCGTGAGCGTCTGATTGGCCGTTATGCCGTGGGCAACGTGGTCAACCCCGCCACCGGCGAGATCATCGTGCCCGAGGGCAAGATGATGGACCTGTACGACGCCGAGAAGATCGAGGCTGCCGGCATCACCCATCTGAAGATCCGCAGCCTGCTGACCTGCCGCGCCAAGACCGGCGTCTGCGCACGGTGCTATGGCTCCAACATGGCCACCGGCGAACCGGTCCAGCTGGGCGAGTCGGTCGGCATCATTGCAGCACAGTCCATCGGTGAGCCGGGCACCCAGCTGACCATGCGTACCTTCCACACCGGCGGTATCGCCTCTGCGGAAGATATCACCCAGGGTCTTCCCCGCGTTGAGGAGCTGTTCGAGAGCCGCCGGCCCAAGAGCATGGCCATCATGAGCGAGATCTCGGGCGTTGTTTCCCAGGACGACACCAAGAAAAACGTGGTCATCAAGGTCACCGGCAAGGACGAGAACGGCGCCGAAGTGGTCAAGAGCTATTCGATTCCCTTCACCCAGCACGCCCGCGTCATGCCGGGTGACCGGGTGGAGAAGGGCGATATCCTGACCCGCGAGGGTGTCCTGTATCCCCAGGATATTCTGGCCGTCAAGGGTCTGTCCGATGTCCAGAACTACCTCATCAGCGAGGTCCAGAAGGTTTACCGTCTGCAGGGCGTTGAGATCAACGACAAGCACATTGAGGTCATCATCCGTCAGATGTGCCGCAAGGTTCGCGTCACCGACGCCGGTTCTTCCGATCTGATCGGCGGTGCCCTGGCCAACCGGCTGGATGTGGAAACCATCAACGAGGAGCTGTCCGCCCGCATTGCAGCAGGGGAGACCGACCTGAAACTGGTGGAGTATCAGCAGGTTCTGCTGGGCATCACCAAGGCCGCTCTGGCCACCGAGTCCTTCCTGTCGGCAGCTTCCTTCCAGGAGACCACCCGCGTGCTGACCGAGGCCGCCATCAAGGGCAAGGAGGATAAACTCTCCGGCCTGAAGGAGAACGTCATCATCGGCAAGCTGATCCCCGCAGGCACCGGCCTGCCGGAGGTCCGTGAGGATCTGATCCACCGCGAACAGGAGCTGGATCAGGAGCTCGCCGCTGAGGCTGAGGCTGCTGCCAACCAGTAAAAAGATCTCTTAAAATCAAGCCCCATCTGCTGCCCGCAGATGGGGCTTTTTGGTTGCGGCCCGTTCATCTCAGGAAAAAATTAAATTTGTGGTATAAAACAAAAATTTTCTGGAAAAACTGTTGACATCGCAGAGGATTCTGTGTACAATAAACATGTTGCGCTCCACCTTGGGTGGAGTGCGGCAAAATGTGCCGGACAAACCGTCTGGCGAAGAAAACTACAGGAAAGGAGAAACACAATGCCTACTTTTAACCAGCTTGTACGCAAAGGCCGTGATGTCCTGGCTACCAAGAGCACTGCTCCCGCTCTGCTGAAGAGCTACAATTCTCAGAAGAAACAGTATTCTGATCTGAACAGCCCCCAGAAGCGTGGTGTCTGCACTGCTGTCCGTACCATGACCCCGAAGAAGCCCAACTCTGCACTGCGTAAGGTTGCTCGTGTCCGCCTGACGAATGGTATCGAGGTTACCTCTTACATTCCCGGCATCGGCCACAACCTGCAGGAGCACTCGGTCGTTCTGATCCGCGGCGGCCGTGTCAAGGACCTGCCCGGTGTGCGTTACCACATCATCCGCGGCACTCTGGACGCCCAGGGTGTTGCAGGCCGCAACCAGGCCCGCTCCAAGTACGGCGCAAAGCGTCCCAAGGCCGGTGCTGCTAAGAAGTAATAAAACCTGAAACCGCCATAAGAGGCTTTCCATATATAAATAACAAGTCTGCGTGTAACACGGTAGATGGCAACGGTTTATGTAAGGTCAGCTCTTTGTGACACAACGGGAGTTTTATACTTTCGAGTACCGATGATATCATTCTGTGAAGGAGGGAAGAAAGATGCCTAGAAGAGGTAACATTGCTAAGCGCGATGTCTTAGCTGATCCTATTTACAATTCCAAGATGGTTACTCGCCTTGTCAACAGCATCATGCTGGACGGCAAGAAGGGCGTTGCTCAGAAGATCGTTTATGATGCTTTCACCATGATCCAGGAGAAGACCGGCAACGATCCCCTGGAGGTCTTCCAGAAGGCCATGGAGAACATCATGCCCAGCCTCGAGTGCAAGACCCGCCGTGTCGGCGGCGCCAACTACCAGGTCCCCCTGGAAGTCAGCCCCGCCCGCCGCGAGACCCTGGGCCTGCGCTGGCTGACTGCCTACAGCCGCAGCCGTGGTGAGAAGACCATGAGCCAGCGTCTGGCAGCCGAGATCATGGACGCCGCCAACAACACCGGCGCCGCCGTGAAGAAGCGCGAGGATACCCATAAGATGGCTGAGGCCAACAAGGCTTTTGCTCATTTCCGTTATTAATCTGCAGGAGGTACATTCATGGCTACACCCAGAGAAGTTTCTCTTCAGATGACTCGTAACATCGGCATCATGGCTCACATCGATGCCGGCAAGACCACCACCACCGAGCGCATCCTGTATTACACCGGCATCAATCACAAGATTGGTGAGGTGCACGACGGTGCAGCCACGATGGACTGGATGGTCCAGGAGCAGGAGCGCGGCATCACCATCACTTCCGCGGCGACCACCTGCTATTGGAGCCACAGCGAGACCCAGAAGGATCCCGCTGCCTTCAAGAAGAACCGTCACCGCATCAACATCATCGACACCCCGGGCCACGTGGACTTCACCGTTGAGGTGCAGCGTTCTCTGCGTGTTCTGGACGGCTCGGTGACTGTTCTGGCTGCCAAGGGCGGCGTTGAGCCCCAGTCTGAGACCGTTTGGCGTCAGGCTGACGAGTACAAGGTCCCCCGCATGGTTTACGTCAACAAGATGGACACCATGGGCGCCGACTTCTTCAACTGCATCAAGATGCTGCACGATCGTCTGCACGCCAACGGCGTCGCGATCCAGCTGCCCATCGGTTCCGAGGATACCTTCAAGGGCATCATCGACCTGGTGGATATGACCGCTGAGGTCTACTACGACGAAATGGGCAACGACATGCGCATCGAGGAGATCCCCGATGACATGAAGGATCAGGCCGAGGAGTACCGCAACATCCTGGTCGAGGCTGTTGCTGAGAACGACGAAGCACTGATGGAGAAGTACCTCGAGGGCGAGGAGATCACCCGCGAGGAGCTGAAGGCCGCCATCCGCAAGGAGACCATCGCCAACACCCTGGTTCCCGTTGTCTGCGGTTCTTCCTACAAGAATAAGGGCATCCAGAAGCTGCTGGACGCCATCGTGGACTACATGCCCGCCCCCACCGATATCCCCGATATCAAGGGCGTGAATCCTGAGACCGAAGAGCATGAGACCCGTCCTTCTTCCGACGACGCTCCCTTTGCCGCTCTGGCCTTCAAGATTGCTACCGACCCCTTTGTCGGCAAGCTGGCATACTTCCGCGTTTACTCGGGCAAGGTCGAGGCAGGCACCACCGTTTACAACTCGGTGAAGGACTGCCGCGAGCGCATGGGCCGTATTCTGCAGATGCACTCCAACCACCGGAAGGATATCGACTGCTGCTATGCAGGTGATATCGCCGCTGTCGTTGGTCTGAAGAATACCACCACCGGCGACACCCTGTGCGATGAGAATCATCCCATCGTTCTGGAGTCGATGAAGTTCCCTGAGCCCGTTATCCGTGTTGCCATTGAGCCCAAGACCAAGGCCGGCAACGAGAAGATGGGCATCGCCCTGGCCAAGCTGGCTGAGGAAGACCCCACCTTCAAGACCTACACCGACGAGGAGACCGGTCAGACCATCATCGCCGGCATGGGCGAGCTGCACCTGGAGATCATCGTCGACCGTCTGCTGCGTGAGTTCAAGGTTGAGGCCAACGTTGGCGCTCCCCAGGTTGCTTACCGTGAGACCATCCGTAAGGCAGCCAACCAGGAGACCAAGTACGCACGTCAGTCTGGTGGTAAGGGCCAGTACGGTCACGTCAAGATCAAGATCGAGCCCAACGAGCCCGGCAAGGGTTACGAGTTCATCAACGCCATCGTGGGCGGCGCGATCCCGAAGGAATACATCCCGGCTGTCGACAGCGGTATCCAGGGTGCTATGAAGTCGGGTGTTCTGGCCGGCTACCCGGTTGTGGATGTCAAGGTCACCCTGTGGGATGGTTCTTATCACGAGGTCGACTCCTCTGAAATGGCCTTCTCCATCGCCGGTTCCATGGCCTTCAAGGAGGCTATGCGCAAGGCTGATCCCATCATCACCGAGCCCATCATGAAGGTTGCAGTCATTGTCCCCGACGAGTATCTGGGCGATGTCATCGGCGACCTGAATGCACGCCGTGGTCAGATCCAGGGCATGGAGGCTATGGCTGGCACCCAGCGTGTCAACGCTATGGTTCCTCTGGCTCAGATGTTCGGTTACGCCACCGACCTGCGTTCCAAGACCCAGGGCCGCGGCCAGTATGTCATGGAGCCGTCTCACTACGAGCCGGTGCCCAAGAACATCGCCGACACCATCATTGCAGGCCGTACCAAGGCGTAAGGACTGCATGAGCTGCTGAAGTTTGGGCTTCAGCGGTAAAAAATCTGGAAAATCTCTTGATTTTAGAGGGATAATCTAGTAGAATAGCTTTGCAATGCAATTATGCAGGCGCGAGGCTGTTATAACCAAAAGAAACCGAATTAAAGGGAGGATATTCCAATGGCTGAAAAGGCAAAATTTGACCGTTCTAAGCCGCATGTTAACATCGGCACCATCGGCCACGTTGACCACGGCAAGACCACTCTGACTGCCGCCATCACCAAGGTTCTGGCCCTGAAGGGTGACGCAGACTTCATGGACTACGCCAACATCGATAAGGCTCCCGAGGAGCGCGCTCGTGGTATCACGATCAACTCCGCTCACGTTGAGTATCAGACCGACAAGCGTCACTACGCTCACGTTGACTGCCCGGGCCATGCTGACTACGTCAAGAACATGATCACTGGTGCCGCTCAGATGGACGGTGCTATCCTGGTTGTTGCTGCTACCGACGGTCCCATGCCCCAGACCCGTGAGCACATCCTGCTGGCTCGTCAGGTCGGCGTGCCCTATATCGTTGTTTTCATGAACAAGTGCGATATGGTCGACGACGAGGAGCTGCTGGATCTGGTCGAGATGGAGATTCGTGAGCTGCTGAGCGAGTACGACTTCCCCGGCGACGATACCCCCATCATCCGTGGTTCTGCTCTGAAGGCTCTGGAGTCCACCTCCACCGATCCCAACGCACCCGAGTATGAGTGCATCAACGAGCTGATGAACGCTGTCGACGAGTACATTCCTACTCCCGACCGTCTGGCTGACAAGGACTTCCTGATGCCCATCGAGGATGTCATGACCATTTCCGGCCGTGGCACCGTCGCTACCGGCCGTGTCGAGCGTGGCACTGCCAAGGTTGGCGATCAGATGGAGATCGTTGGCATCCGTCCCGAGCGTCTGACCACCACCATCACTGGCCTGGAGATGTTCCGTAAGTCTCTGGACTACGCTCAGGCTGGCGATAACATCGGCGCTCTGCTGCGTGGTGTTGACCGCAGCCAGATCGAGCGTGGCCAGGTTCTGGCTAAGCCCGGTTCTGTCCATCCCCACACCAAGTTCGAGGCTCAGGTCTACGTCCTGACCAAGGAAGAGGGCGGCCGTCACACCCCCTTCTTCTCCAACTATCGTCCTCAGTTCTACTTCCGTACCACCGACGTGACCGGCATCATCACCCTGCCCGAGGGCACCGAGATGTGCATGCCTGGCGATAACGTCACCATGAGCGTTGAGCTGCTGACTGCTGTCGCTATGGAAGAGGGCCTGCGTTTCGCTATCCGTGAGGGTGGCCGTACCGTTGGTTCCGGCGTTGTTGGCAAGATCGTTGAGTAATTTTGCCCAACCCTTCTGAGGAAGTAAAGCCTTAGAATCCAGCCCCTTTTCGCTGTCAAAGCGGGAAGGGGCTTTTTGTGTTGGAAAACAGGAGAGGAGGACAACCCGTGCGCAAATTCTATCTGATCGGCGGCCCCATGGGAGTCGGCAAAACCACAGTCTGTCAGATTTTAAAGCGGAAATTGGACCGGTGCGTCTTTCTGGACGGAGACTGGTGCTGGGATATGGACCCCTTTATAGTCAATGCACAGACCAAAGCCCTGGTCCTGGACAACATCTGCGATATCCTGAACCGGTTCTTGACCTGTTCGGTCTTTGAAAACGTGGTATTTTGCTGGGTGCTGCATCAACAGGACATTCTGGATACCCTTCTTGCCCGGATAGACAGCAGGGGATGGCAGGTGGTCTGTATATCCCTGACGGCTTCACCCCAGACATTGACCGAGCGTCTGGAAAGGGATATCGCAGCAGGCCGCCGGCAGGCGGATGTCATTCCGCGGAGTCTGGCGCGGCTGCCCTTGTATGCCGGATTGAACACCATCAAAATCGATACATCCCACCGCACCGCAGAAGAAACAGCGGCAGAAATTGCAGCGCCGGAGTGAGGTTGTCCGAAATCGGTGAAAACAGTCGCTTTTCTCCTGAAACTATGGTATAATATCCGAAGGATATTACTTTTTAATGGGCGCACAGCGCCCATTTTGTACCACAGGCGCACAGCGACGATGGTATATTATCCTGTAACAAGACGATTCTTTTTGAAGAAAATGCAGGAGGAAACAGCATGCAGCATGAAACGGTGATCGTACTGGACTTTGGCGGCCAGTACAATCAGCTGATCGCACGCCGGGTGCGTGAGAACAATGTTTACTGTGAGATTTATTCCTATAAGACCGACCTGTCGGTGATCCGTGCCAAGAATCCCAAGGGCATTATTTTCACAGGCGGTCCCAACAGCGTTTATCTGGAGGATTCGCCCAGCTGTGACCCGGAGATTTTTACCTGGGGCGTGCCCATTCTGGGCATCTGCTACGGCAGCCAGCTGATGACCCATTTGCTGGGCGGCAAGGTGACCCGTGCCCCTGAGCGTGAGTACGGCAAGACCGAAGTATTTGTGGACACTTCCAGCAAGTTGTTCCAGGATGTTCATCCTTCCACCATCTGCTGGATGAGCCACAACGATTATATCGAGCAGGCGGCTCCCGGCTTCAAGATCACGGCCCACACGGCAAACTGCCCTGTGGCCGCCATGGAGAATGCCGAGAAGGGCCTGTATGCCGTCCAGTTCCATCCCGAAGTGCTGCACACTGCCGAGGGCAAGAAGATGCTGCACAACTTTGTTTACAACGTCTGCGGCTGCTCCGGCGACTGGAAGATGGATTCCTTTGTGGAGAGCAATGTCAAAGCCCTGCGGGAGCAGATCGGCAGCGGCCGGGTGCTCTGCGCGCTGTCGGGCGGCGTGGATTCGTCGGTGCTGGCAGCCATGCTGGCCAAGGCGGTGGGCAAGCAGCTGACCTGTGTCTTTGTGGATCACGGCCTGCTGCGCAAAAATGAGAAGGAGGAGGTCTGTTCGGTCTTTGGTCCGGGCAACCCCAACTTTGATATCAATTTTGTCTGTGTGGATGCCCGCGCCCGCTATTTCGGCAAATTGGTCGGCGTCACCGAGCCCGAGCGGAAGCGCAAGATCATCGGCGAGGAGTTTATCCGGGTCTTTGAGGAAGAGGCCAAGAAGATTGGCCATGTGGATTTCCTGGCCCAGGGTACCATTTATCCCGATGTGGT
>CALWZL010000113.1 GCA_944385995.1 uncultured Faecalibacterium sp. | reverse complement strand
AGCCTCCTGGGGCTTGAGGACCTTGAGCCCGCACAGCAGGATCCAGGCCAGGACCATGTACACAATGGCGATGCCCAGCACGACGTTGCCCACCATGCCCGGCACGCCTTCCAGCCCCGGTACTCCGGCCATCCCCGCTGCGGCCGCCGCTGCAATGGCCACAACGTAGCCCACCAGCACCAGCAGCAGCACGGCCATACCGTTCTTTTTGGTCTGCAAGATCTTTTCTGTCATATGGTATCATCCTCCTGACAATGCATCGAGAAGCATCTTGTTGATATCAAAATCATATCACATTGCATCATGGTTGTCAAGAGGCAGACAAAAAAACAGGGGGCTCCCTGTCGGGAACCCCCTGTCCGAAGTTTTGTTTTGAGGCAAGAAACTTACTTGATCTCGACCTTTGCGCCGACCTCTTCCAGCTTCTTCTTGATGTCCTCGGCGTCAGCCTTGGAAGCCTTCTCCTTGATGGCCTTGGGAGCGCCATCAACGATAGCCTTGGCCTCCTTCAGGCCCAGACCGGTGACTTCCTTGACAACCTTGATGACCTGCATCTTGGTAGCGCCAACTTCAGCCAGGATGACATCGAACTCGGTCTTCTCCTCCTCAGCGGGAGCAGCAGCAGCGGCAGCAGCGGGAGCGGCAGCAGCAACAGCAGAAACGCCGAACTCCTCGCAGTAAGCGTCGATCAGCTCCTTCAGCTCCAGGACGGACAGGCCCTTAACGGACTCGATAATGGCAGTAATCTTCTCAGAAGCCATGGTAATAACCCTCCAATTTCAGTTGATTTTTGTTTTGGTAATGTCGAACCCTTGTTTGGTTTATGCGGCAGCCGGCGCTGTGTTAGGCAGCGGGCTCCTCCTGCTTGTCGACGTAAGCCTGCATGGCGACAGCCAGACCAGACAGAGTGCTGGTGAGGGCGCCTGCGAACATGGACAGCATACCTTCGCGGCCGGGCAGCTTGGCGATGGCGTTGGTCTCAGCAGCGCTCAGGACCTTGCCCTCCATGAAACCGCCCTTGACGACGAACTTCTTGGAACGGTCGCCATCCTGGTACTTGCACAGGATACGGGCAGCTGCCATCGGGTCTTCCTCGGTGGCAAATGCGACGGCAGTGTCGCCGGTAAAGTTCTCGGTCAGGCCCTCGATGGAGGTACCCTTAACAGCCAGACGGAGCATGGTGTTCTTGACAACCATATACTCAACGCCAGCCTCACGCAGCTCCTTGCGCAGCTTGGTGTCATTCTCGACGTTGATACCGCCGTAAGCAACCACACAGCCGGAAACCGCATTCTCAAACTTTGCCTTCAGATCAGCGACATAAGCCTGCTTTTCAGAAAGAATCTTTGCACTGGGCATTTCGGTTTCACCTCGTTTCAAAACTACATCGGAAGCCGGAGCCATAGAAAAAGCCTCTCTCCCGCGCACACAGGCCGAGAGAGAGGCATAAAACAACGTTACGCGTTTCTCGGCAGGCGGATACACTTTACACTGGACTCCAGCGCCTGCTGTCTTAAAAACAGCATGAATATTTTACCGCACGGATGCGGCTTTGTCAAGCGTTTTTCTGAAATATTTCAGAAAATCAGACGCCGTACTTCAGGGTGTTCAGACGGATGCCAGGGCCCATGGTGGTGGCGATGGTAGCGCTCTTGAAGTAAGTGCCCTTGGCAGCGGCGGGCTTAGCCTTGGCAATGGCGTCCATGACGGTGTCCAGGTTGGTGAACAGCTTCTCGGCGCCGAAAGATGCCTTGCCCACGGGAACATGGATGATGTTCTGCTTGTCCAGACGGTACTCGATCTTACCAGCCTTGGCCTCGGTGACAGCCTTGGTCAGGTCGGGGGTCACGGTGCCGGCCTTGGGGTTGGGCATCAGGCCGCGGGGTCCGAGGATCTTACCGAGGCGGCCAACCTTGCCCATCATGTCGGGGGTGGTGACCACAACGTCGAAATCCATGAAGCCGCCCTGAATCTTTGCGATCAGATCGTCGTCGCCGACAATGTCAGCGCCGGCAGCCTCGGCAGCAGAAGCAGCGGGGCCCTTGGCGATTGCGCAGACGCGGACGGTCTTGCCGGTGCCGTTGGGCAGGACGACGGCGCCGCGGACCTGCTGGTCAGCGTGACGGCCATCAACGCCCAGACGGACGTGCAGCTCGACGGTCTCATCGAACTTGGCGGAAGCGATCTTGCAGGCCAGCTCCAGCGCCTCGTTCACATCGTACAGTTTGGTGGAATCGACCTGCTTGGCAGCGTCGATATAATGCTTGCCGTGTTTCATTGTTTATCCTCCTATGTGGTCTTGCGGGCGCTGCGCCCTCCCACTGTTTATGTCTCAGCCTTCGACTGTGACGCCCATGCTGCGGCAGGTGCCGCGGATCATGCTGCAGGCAGCTTCCAGAGAAGCGGCGTTCAGGTCGGGCATCTTGGTCTTTGCAATCTCCTCAACCTGGGCAGCGGTCAGAGAACCGACCTTCTCCTTGTTGGGCTTGCCGGAAGCGGTGGACAGGCCGGCGGCCTTCTTGATCAGAACAGCAGCCGGGGGAGTCTTGGTGATGAAGCTGAAGGAGCGGTCAGCATACACGGTGATGACGACGGGGATGATATAGCCCATCTGGTTCTTGGTACGCTCGTTGAACTCCTTGGTGAACGCCATGATGTTGACGCCCTTCTGGCCCAGGGCCGGGCCGACAGGAGGAGCCGGGGTTGCCTTGCCGGCCTCGATTTGCAGCTTGATGTAGCCAGTTACTTTCTGTGCCATGATAAATGCACCTCCAAAAATCTGTGGTGAGTTGCGGCCCGCTGTCTGCGAGCCTCCCACGAGCGCGCCTCAGGGGCACGCTCTATAAGAACCGCACGCGGTCTTACCTTGATGACTTGTACTTTTGCAGCCTGTTACAGCTGCTCGACCTGGGCGATATCCACCTCTGCGGGGGTCTCCCGGCCGAACATGTTGACCTTGAGCTTCACTTTGAAGGTCTCGGTGTTGATCTCCTCTACAACGCCCATAAAGCCTTCCAGAGGACCGGACGTGATCTGGACACTGTCCCCTGCGGCGAAATCCACCGTCAGCGGGGCCTTGGCCTCCACGCCCATCTTCTCCACTTCCTCAGCGGTCAGGGGGACCGGCTTGGAAGCAGGACCGACGAAACCGGTGCAGCCGCGGGTGTTGCGGACCACATACCAGGTGTCGTCGTTCATGACCATCTTGACCAGCACATAGCCGGGGAACAGCTTGTGCTCGACCATCCGTTCCTTGCCGTCTTTGATCTCGGGCACCATCTCGGTGGGAACCCGGATCTCGCAGATCAGATCCTGCAGGCGGCGGTTTTCCACCATCTTTGCAAGATCGGTCGCGACTTTGTTTTCGTAGCCGGAATAGGTATGCACGACATACCACAAAGCTTCATTCGACTGGTCTTCCATCTATGGGTCAGCCTCCGTTTCCATACAAGATTTGGTTAGCCTCCGATGACAAGGCCCAGGATACCGCCGAACACGGCGTCCAGGATGAACAGAACCACGGCGGCGATGATGACCACCACCAGCACCACGATCGTGTTCTTCTTGGTCTCTTCCCGACTGGGCCAAACGACCTTCTTCAGCTCGCTTTTGGTATCGCGGAAAAACTTTGCCACGCCGGTGACGAAGTTCTTCACGGCGTTCTTTGCTCTGGCCACAAAGCCCGGCTTCTTATCGGTTTTGTCTGCCATTGTGCTCCGCCTTTC
>CALWZL010000112.1 GCA_944385995.1 uncultured Faecalibacterium sp. | reverse complement strand
TTGAAAAGATCAATGCAGTCCATTGTAATTGGTTCTCCTTTTATTTTCAAAGTCTTATGGTTGTTATCTTGTCCTGCAATTACGGCATCCATTCGCCCAGCAGGACAGTGGCCCGGGCGTCTGTCAAATGTACCATAACGTACTGCCCCATCAGGGAGGCATCTGCCGGGAATTCCAACGTCAAGTTGTTGTCCAGGCGGCCTGAGAGGGTGCCCTCCAGACGGCCATATCCTTCCACCAGAACACGGACGGTCTGTCCGACCTGTGCTCTGACCAGACCCATGGCAATTTCATCCTGTACAGCCAGCAGTCGGGACATCCGGTCGGTCTTCTCCTGTCGGGTGGTTGCATCGGGATAGGTGGCTGCCGGTGTTCCCTCACGCTTGGAGTAAATGAAGGTGAACAGCTGCATATAGCCCACCTTGCGGACCAGATCCAGGGTTCCTTGGAAGTCTTCTTCCGTCTCACCGGGGAATCCAACAATGATATCGCTGGAGAAGGTGATGCCGGGAACCCGGGCCCGCGCATACTCGATCAACTCGAGGTAATGCTCCACCGTATAATGGCGGTTCATTCTGGCCAGCAGCCGATCCGACCCGCACTGCACCGGCAGATGCAGGTGTTTGCACAGGTGAGGCTGGGCGGCGATGGTGTCAATCAGCTTGTGGCTGGCATCCTTGGGATGACTGGTCATAAAACGAATTTGATAGTCTCCCGGCACACTGCACAACAGGTTGAGCAGATCGGCAAAATCAATGGATTCCTCCAGACCTTTGCCATAGCTGTTGACGTTCTGGCCCAGAAGGGTGATCTCCTTGTAGCCGGCTGCTATCAGACCCCGGAACTCAGCCAGAATGTCGCCCGGCCGGCGGCTCTTTTCGCGACCGCGGACATAGGGCACAATACAATAGGTGCAGAAGTTATCACAGCCGTACATGATGGGCAGCCAGGCGCGGAACTCGCTCTCCCGCCGGATGGGAAGGTTTTCGACAATGACCGGGCGCTGGGCCGGCTCCAACAGGATGCGCTTGTGCTTTTCCAGTTTGCGGGCGATCAGCCCCGGCAGGGTGTCAATACCATCCACGCCAAAGACCAAGTCCACATATGGATAGCTCTGGCGGAGTTTTTCCACCACGTGCTTTTGGTTGGCCATACAGCCGCACAGACCAATGATGAGACCAGGCTTTTTCTCTTTGAGGCCCTTGAGAGCGCCCACATTGCCAAAGACCCGCTGCTCAGCGTGTTCCCGCACAGCGCAGGTATTGAAGAGGATCAAATCGGCATCCTCAGGTTTATCGCACAGGCCATAGCCGATATCCACCAAGACGCCTTTGATCCGCTCGCCGTCGTTGACGTTTTGCTGACAGCCATAACTGTGGACGTAAGCCAGAGGCGGCGTGTCATAGTACCGGCTGATGATGTCAGCCGCCTCGGCGTTGTGTTCATATGTTATATATTCCAACAATCTACCATCCTTCACCCATTCGGTCCAAACCGCTGGGTTCCTTCCTTTTTTCAGGCTTGCAGCCCGTATCCATCCTGTCTATTATACAGGTTTCTCCCGCGCGAAACAAGGGAAAATTTTATGTGTGACACAAAACAGACCTTCGGACATTTTATTGGTCTGAAGATTCAGAGTGCCGCGGCCACGGGTGTCTTTATCGCTTCATCTTCCTGAGCACAGCTCTCACACAGACCAATCCAGGTTAAAACGCAGTCGGTCACCCGGCCGGGTTGACTTTCCAGCAATCGGCGGATCACCTCAGCATCCAGGGCCAGATCGGTCACCTGTCCGCATCGGGTACAATACAGGTGGCTGTGCCACGACAAGGTATGATCAAACCGGTCAGGTTGTCCTGGAATCGGGACTCTTCGGACCCGTCCGGCCTCCACCAAGCTGTTCAGGTTGCGGTAGACCGTGCCAAGGCTCAGACCCGGGCATTCCTTGAGTGCGTTCTGATAGATTTCTTCTGCGGTTGGGTGGTCATGCAGGGCTTCTACCTGCTGCAGAACCAGTTCCCTCTGTTTTGAGTAGCGCATTCCTTTGGCCCCCCTTTACCCTTCTCCTTTGATCTTCGCCCAGTAGGCTTTGGCGGCTTGCTCCGAGCGGTTATCGCCGTAGACGTAATATTTGGCGTCCTTAATGGCGTCGGGCAGATACTGCTGTTCCACCCAGTGATTTTGATAGGCCTGGGCATACTTGTAGTTCTGTCCTTTGACCAGTGCGTCGGCGCCATCAAAATGTTTATTTTGGAGCTGGCGCGGCACCGGGCCAGTCCGTCCCGCACGCACATCGGCCAATGCAGCATCAATGGCTGACTCTCCGCTGTTGGATTTGGGACTGGTGGACACCAAAATCACCGCATCCGCCAGCGGAATCCGTGCCTCAGGAAGCCCCAGCATATTGGCCGCATCCACTGCCGCTTTGACAATTGGGATGATCTGCGGATAGGCCAGTCCGACATCTTCACAGGCGCAGACCATCAGGCGGCGGCAGGCGGATGGAAGATCCCCTGCCTCCAGCAGACGGGCCAAATAGTGGAGCGCCGCATCCGGGTCTGAACCCCGCATGGATTTTTGATAGGCGGACACAATGTCATAGTGTTCATCGCCATCCTTATCGTACCGCATGGCAGTACGGCGGGTCACCTGCTGAATCATCTCCAGGGTGATGCTTTTTCCTTCCGGTCCCTTCTCAGCGGCGGCCACTGCAAATTCCAGGCTCCCCAGAGCTTTTCGCATATCGCCGCCAGCACTTTCGGCCAGATACTGAACTGCATCATCGGCAATCACGACGGAAGTGCCCTCCTCCGAAAGGCGAGATACTGCGTTGCGGATGCCCTGCTCCACATCTCGAGCGGTCAGACTCTTGAACTCAAAAACGGTACACCGGGACAACAGCGCATTATAAATGTAAAAATAGGGATTTTCGGTGGTGGATGCAATCAGAGTGACGGTTCCCTCTTCCAGACATTCCAACAGGCTTTGCTGCTGTTTCTTGTTGAGATACTGAATTTCGTCCAGATAGAGCAGAATTCCCCCCGCACCGGCCAGGGTGCCGATGTCCTTAAAAACAGCTTTGATGTCCCCGGTGCCGCAGGAAGTCCCGTTCAGTTTGTGAAGGGTCATTCCACTGTTTTCGGCAATGATCCGGGCCACAGTGGTTTTTCCAGTGCCGGATGGCCCGTAAAAGATCATATTTGGAATATGACCGCTTTCAATGGTGCGCCGGAACACACGTCCCGGCGCCAGCAAGTGCTGCTGGCCGCAGACATCTCCCAGCGTCTTGGGCCGAAGCCTTTGGGCCAAAGGTTCCCGCATCACAAATCCCCTTTCTCCATGCCGTTCTTTCCCAATAGTGCGAACGATTACGAATATTATACAGCATTTTACTGCAAAGGACAAGGGCACCCAGTCACCCTCAGAAATATTTACAAAATCCTCAAAACGTGATATCATCACAGCAATGATATCCAGGAGGTAGAATTCTATGCCCAAAAAGCAGATGTCTGCCGCAGAGCTTGCGGCGAAAAAGGAGCTGGCTCTCACCGTCATTGAGCGGCTGAAGGCCGAATACCCCGACGCAGCCTGCAGCCTGGACTATGCCGACGCCTGGCAGCTGCTGGTCAGTGTTCGTCTGGCAGCACAGTGCACCGATGCACGGGTCAACGTGGTTGTGGAAGATCTTTTTGTCAAGTATCCCGGTGTGGCTGCCCTAGCAGCTGCAGAGCCCGAGGACATTGAGGCGATTGTCAAGCCCTGCGGCCTGGGGCACTCCAAGGCGCGGGATATTTCAGCCTGTATGCGGGTCCTGCGGGACAAATACAACTGTCAGGTTCCCACCACCTTTGAAGAGCTGCTGGCTTTGCCTGGCGTCGGCCGCAAGAGCGCCAATCTGATTATGGGAGATGTTTTCGGCAAGCCTGCCATTGTGACCGATACACACTGCATTCGTCTGTCCAACCGGATCGGTCTGGTGGACAATGTCAAAGAACCGCAAAAAGTGGAGATGCTCCTGTGGCAGATCATCCCGCCTGAGGAAGGCAGTGATCTGTGCCATCGGTTTGTTCTCCATGGCCGAGCTATCTGCGATGCCCGCAAGCCTGCCTGTGAAAAGTGCTGTCTGGCGGATGTCTGCCGCACCGCACAGGCTGCCCAGACGGATGCCAACGATTAAAACATTGGGAGGATTACACCATGCTTTTGTCTTTGTTTTCGATGATTTTCAGTCTGCTTGTAGGTGCGCTGGCCGGTTATGTGGCCGGCCGCCTGATGGGCAGTTATACCTCTGCACTCCGAAACGTCGTTCTGGGTATGCTGGGCGGCATTGTCGGCAGCTTCCTCTTGGGTCTGATTGGTCTGCGGGCCGTCGGTCTGGTAGGTGACTTCGTCGTCTCGGTGGTAGGCGCCTGCGCCTGTATCTGGATCGCCCGCAAATTTTCCCACTGAAAACATCGCCTCATGCCCTGCCCAAAAAGGCAGGGCTTTTTGTTTGATATATTTGTCGATATTTGAACTTGACAAAGTTGTGAAGAAGGCATAATATATGCTTTGACACAATCAGCAAGCTTATTGTTTTGAAGAGAAGGTAGAGTTATGACCAACGAACCTCTGCACCGCCTGCTGCTGCGCGCACAATCTGCGATGAACCGCGAAATCCTTGCTCGTGCATCCGAATTGGGCCTTTCCTCTGGTCAGCCCAAGGTTCTGGAGTTTCTGCTGCACAACGGCGAAGCCAACCAGAAAGCCATCGCTGACTACTGTGAAATCGAACCGGCCACCGCCGGAACAATTCTGGGCCGGATGGAACGGGATGGGTTGATCGCTCGTGCGCGGCATGAGGGAAACCGGCGTTCTCTATATGTGACGCTGACGCCCCGCGGACAGGAAGTGGCCGAGGCCATGGATCTCGCCTTCCGCCAAGCAGATCAGGCTGCCTCCTCCTCCCTCACAGAGGAACAGTGCATGCAGCTGTGCGCAATGCTGGCCGATGTATGTGACACATTGAATCAAGAAAGGAAGAGTCCCACGTGAAAAATCGCACCGTAAACAATTTGATCCGCCGTTATCTGACCCTGCTGGTAGGTCTGTTTATTATGTCTTTTGGCGTTGCCTTTTCCATTAAGGCTGGCCTGGGCACCTCGCCGGTATCCAGCATTCCCTATGTGCTCAGCATGATCCTTCCCATGACGGTGGGCGAAACCACCATCCTGGTGAACTGCTGCCTGGTGATTATCCAGATCCTGTTGCTCCGCCGCCAGTTTGAACTGGTCCAGCTGATCCAGGTTCCCGTTGCCATTGCCTTCGGTTATCTGACCGATCTGGCTGTGTGGATTCTGTCGGCTGTCTCTCCTGCTGCTTACTGGCAGCAGTGGCTGTTCTGCATCCTGGGCATTCTGCTGGTGGGCACCGGCGTCAGTTTTGAAGTGACTGCTGATGTTGTCACCATGGCCGGCGAGGGTGTCGCCCTGGCTCTTGTTAAGACGGTCAAACTTCCCTTTGCCAAGGCTAAGATTTCGGTTGACTGCTCCATGGTTATCGCGGCTGTGGTGCTGTCGGTACTCTTCCTTCACACTCTGGCCGGTGTCCGTGAAGGAACCATTGCCGCAGCCATCTTTGTGGGGATGACCGCCAAGCAGGTCGGCCGCCCCATGCGTCGGATTGGCAAACTGCTGGCCTGAATCTGAATCGAAGTACATAAGATAGAAAAATATAACAAAAGCCCGGAACCTGTGCAGGTTCCGGGCTTTTGCTGTTGCCTATTTAAGAGAGCATCATCCGGTCGTTGGCAAACTCGTCGCCGCTGGCGGTCTGGAATTTGGCCAGCAGGTCAGAAACCTTCAGCTGTTTCTTTTCCTCGCCGCTCACATCGTAAATGATGTGGCCTTCGTGCATCATAATCAGACGGTTGCCATACTTGATGGCGTCCTTCATATTATGGGTAATCATCAGGGTGGTCAGGTGATGTTCCGCCACCAATTTGGCCGACAGGGTCAAAACTTTCAGAGCGGTTTTCGGGTCCAGAGCGGCTGTATGCTCATCCAGCAGCAGAAGCTTGGGCTGGGTCATGGTAGCCATCAACAAGGTCAGCGCCTGGCGCTGGCCACCGGACAGCAGACCAACACGGGCAGTCAGACGATCTTCCAAACCCAGATCCAGGGTCTTGAGGAGTTCACGGTATTCTTCCCGTTCATGTTTGGTGATCCCGGCCCGGAGCGTTCTGGGCTTGCCGCGGCGGGCGGCCAAAGCAAGGTTTTCTTCAATCTGCATGGTAGCGGCGGTGCCAGTCATGGGGTCTTGGAAGACGCGGCCGATGTATTTTGCCCGCTGATATTCGCTCAGGCGGGTTACGTCGGTGCCGTCGATCATAATTTTTCCGGTATCCACCGGCCATACACCGGCCACCGCATTCAGCATAGTGGATTTGCCTGCGCCGTTGCCGCCGATCACCGTGACGAAGTCGCCTTCGTTCAGATGCAGAGAGAGATTATTCAGAGCGGTCTTTTCGTTGACGGTGCCGGGATTAAAGGTTTTTGAGATATTCTGAATATCAAGCATGGGTTTCGTCCTCCTTCTGAACCTTCTTGGAGACGGGCTTGGAGAAGTACTTCCCCTTCCAATACGGGACTGCCAGGAAGACAGCAACCACGACAGCCGACAGCAGCTTGAGCAGGTTGGCATCGAAGCCCAATGTCAGAACCAGCTGGATGACAATGTAATAGATCACTGCGCCGATGGAGACAGAAACCAGCTTGAGGGCAAAGTTGTGGAAGATCCGCCCAAAGATAGCCTCGCCAATGATGACGGCCGCCAGACCAATGACGATGGCACCGCGGCCCATGCTGACATCGGCGAATCCCTGATACTGGCTCAGCAGAGCACCCGAAAGAGTGACCAGACCATTGGAAACCATCAGGCCCAGGACGATGTTGAAGTTGGTATTGATGCCCTGGGCACGGCTCATATGGGGATTGGAGCCGGTGGCACGGATGCCGCAGCCCAGCTCGGTGCCAAAGAACCAGTAAAGAATGGCAATCACCACCGCAGTAATCAGGATTACCATGAATACCGGATTGTGAAGGGCCCACTCTTTGACCCAGCGCAGAGAGATCAGCAGGTCATATTTGTCCACATTAATGGATTGGTTGGCCTTGCCCAAGATTTTCAGGTTGATAGAGTAAAGAGACAACTGAGTCAAAATACCGGCCAGAATCGCCGGAATCCCCATGAAGGTGTGCAGCAGGCCGGTGACCAGGCCGCACAACAGACCGGATACCAGTGCCAGCAACAGTGCAACCCAGATGTTGTAACCGCTCAGCAGCGCCATCACGCAGACGGCGCCGCCGGTGCCAAAGGAACCGTCGACCGTCAGGTCTGCTACATCCAGAATGCGGTAGGTGATATAGACGCCGATGGCCATAATGCCCCAAATCAGGCCCTGAGCGCAGGCCCCCGGCAGCGCGCCGGGCAGATTTGCCAGTCTCGCTAAGACTTCCAAAACAATTCCTCCTATTTTTTACGAATTTCCGCCAGATCTTCCTTGCCCGGCGGTGCCGGAATCAAAACAACCATGGACACGCCCGCGACCGCCGGAGTCAAAACCCCGACGGTCGTGTACGCAAAAGGCGGGGCGGATGGCTTCCCATTCTCCCCGTCGAGATTGTTCTCAATAAGTGGATTTATGCTTCGATAGCCTCATAGCCTTCCGGAACAGTCAGGCCCAGGTCGTCACAAATTGCCTGGTTGTACTTCTTGGTGACATTGGTGTACTGGATGGGCATGGTGGAGATGTCGGCCTCTCCGGTCAGAATCTGGGCGGCCATCTCACCGGTGGTGTAACCCAGGTCATAGTAGCTGATGGACAGGGTGGCGACGCCGCAGCCTTTGCAGATGCCTTCCTCGCCTGCGAAGACCGGCTTCTTCATGGGACGGCAGATACCATCCACAATGCCGGTATTAGCGGCGACGGTATTATCGGTAGGAACATACAGGACATCATTGTCGGTGGCTGCCTGCTGGCAGACAGAGGACAGATCGTTGGAGTCCGAGAAGGGATACTGGGTGACGGTCAGGCCGGCAGCCTCCAGCTCAGACTGGACCACATCCACCTGATACTGACTGTTGGCCTCAGCGGAGCAGTAGAGCAGACCGGCAGTCTTGGCTTCCGGCATCCACTCCAAAATCATAGCGGCCTGCTCATCCAGCGGGGCCAAGTCAGAAGTGCCCGAAATGTTGCCGCCGACGGTACCGTCAAAATCATCCAGCCCCAGAGCCACACCATACTCGGTGATAGAGGTACCCAGAATGGGAATATCTGCGGTGGCTGCCTGGGCAGCCTGCAGAGCAGCGGTTGCGTTGGCCAGAATCAGATCGACGCCAGCCGAAACAAAGCCATTGCAGATGGTGGCACAGGTTGCGGTGTCATTCTGAGCGTTCTGCAGATCAAAGGTGACGGCGTCACCGAACTGCTCAGTCAGCGCATCCTGAAAACCCTGGGTCGCTGCATCCAGTGCGTCATGCTCCACCAGCTGGCAGATACCGACGGTGTAGGTCTCACCCGAAGCTGTCGACGCAGCCGCAGAATCAGCGGTCGAAGCCGCAGACGAAGCAGTGGACGAGGCCGCAGTGGAAGACGAAGATGCACCGCAGGCAGACAGAACACCGGCAGCCGCAACAGCTCCAGAGACAGCCAGGAAGGAACGACGAGAAATCTTACGCATAACCAAAATCTCCTCTATCAATCTACTCCGTGTGCCGCAGGGAACAGGACCGGCGGGGAATTGAGCAGATAAGGCGGCTCGATTCACTTCACACGTGTGAACTACTTTACGATTGCGAAGTATAGCACACTTTCTGGCAGATTACAAGATGAGCAGATGGGTTTTATTCCGCCGCGATACCTTGATTATCGATTATTTCGAAAATGTTAATTACTTTTTTTGATAGATATTCTGCTGCATCTCTGTCAAACGGGACTTCTCCCGCGCCAGCCAAATGAGGTTTTCTTCCAATTGGACAAGCCAAGGACGAGACAAATCGTAGCGGTAATAGAGCGCATCGCAGAGTTTGGATTGAAAGCGCCGCAGCACCACGGGATGAAAGGTATTTTCCCAGGTGGAAGCTTCCTGTTCCAGCTGCATACAGCACTGCGCCCACCGGACATCCAGCGGTTCCCGTTCGGCAACTTCCTGTTCTGTCAGATAGTCGGCCAGCGTTGCTCGGTAGACCTGCCCGCCGCACTGAGTAGACTGAAAGTAGTAGCACACTTCCCCCGTTGGGCTGATTTCCTGGCCCAGAGGATAGAGGGCGCAAACCAGCGGACGAGCATCATGTACTGCACAGCGGTTGTCAATGAGGAAAGGGCAATTGTTGTGTTCTTCCTTGACAGGAGCCAGCCGAAGCACTGGGAGATGGCTCACTGCTCCGATGTAGATCCGGCAAAACGCCCGGGCAGTCAGTTTGGGCGGCAAGTTCAAATGCCGGGACAGCCGATAGAGATCATAACCTGAGAGGACAATATCTTCCCGGCCGCGGCAGCAGCCGCCGCAGCCGGCGCATTGAAAAGAGAACGTCATCCCCTTTTTCAGGATGGGCATATCTGGACTTCGTCCACCGCCCTCCGCACCGCACAAGTCAATCTGGTGGTTTTTCATGAATCCTCCTCTTCTTCCTGGAGAAGCTGGTCAATCAGCCGCTCTCTGCCATCCAGAAAAAGCTGCGTCAGCTGATAGCTCCCCGTTTCCTCATATTGGTGAGGGCAGGTATACCCCGCAGAGCTACTCGACGGCAGCGTGTCCCCGTCGATTTCCACCGAACGAATGTAGCGATCTTCCATCGACTTTCCCTCTTTATGGTGTAAGGATAACACAGGGGCGGCGAAGCTGTCAATTTTTCAGCAGGTGATGGGCAGGAATCGTCCGGCAAGGAAAAATTTTTCTGCGGCAGACAATCGGCTTTTTTGAAATTCAAGAGCTATGTGGGATTTGTTTTTACTTTCTTCAATATTTTGTGGTATAATAGCCGCAATCAGCGATGGAATCAACGCACTCCCTGGGAAGGATTTGGCTTGCATCGTGATGGAATCCACATCAAAAGCCGGAATCCGAAACTTTGGCTTTTCTTTTTGATTCTCAGAGAGTATACTAAGCTTACAATATCACTTGAATCCGGAGGCTTTTATGTATCAATTTACCGGTTGTCCTTGTTCGGTCTGTGGTAAGCCCCTGACCGATACGGACGATATTGTCGTCTGTCCTGACTGCGGTGCCCCCTATCACCGCAGCTGCTATGAAAAACAGGGCGCTTGTGTGTATGTATCCCGGCATGGTTCCTTTGAGTGGACACCGCCGGCCTCAGCACAGCCGGAACGCAAATGTCCCAACTGCGGCGCGCCCAATCCGGAATCCGCTGTTCGATGCAGCCATTGCGGCTACTCCTTTGCGGGCCCGCAGACACCGCCGCCCCGGGTGGATGCAAATCGCCAAGCCTATCAGACATCGGCCGGCGGTTTCAACTATACCCGTCTCTATCAGGAAGCACAGGGCGGCACCTGGCAATCCACGGCTGCCAGCACGGTGGACCCCATTGATGGGATCTCGGGAGAAGACTGGGCTACCTATATCGGCCCGGCCAGTCCGGCTTACCTGCGGGATTTCTCCCGGATGCAGCGGTACAACCGCAAGAGTTCGATTTGTTTTTCAGCTCTGTTGTTTGGTCCCCTTTATTTCTTTTATCGCAAAGCCTGGAAGCCTGCTTTTGCCTTTTTGGGTGTAGACTTGCTCCTCAATCTCCCCGCTCTGCTGGAACTGCTGGTGCTCAGTGAAAGCTCGCTCGCACCGCCGATCAGTTCTTCTTCCCTCATCCTCATGGCACAATTGGCTTCCATTCTCAGCTTTGTCGTGATGGTCATCAGTGGGATGTTTGCCAAGTATTTTTATCGCCGTTCCGCCGCCGAGCGCATTCGCCGCATTGAAGCTGAATTTCCCGAAAAGGATAAGCGTGAAGCTGTTCTCCGGGCTCAGGGCGGTGTCAGCTGGGCCGCTGTGGTGGGCGTCTTTACTGCTATGATCGTGGCAGGGGCACTGTTCAGCCTGCTTCTGGGCCCCAATGTGGAAGCCGTGGCCAATCTCCTGCTGTGATCCAAGCCTGTATCATCAACGAAGGAGGTCTATTATGAAAGCTGTCAAAAAAGCCGTGATTCCTGCGGCTGGCCTTGGCACGCGGGTCCTTCCCGCCACCAAAGCGATGCCCAAGGGAATGTTGCCTATCGTGGACAAACCTGCCATTCAATATCTGGTGGAGGAGGCTGTCCGCTCAGGAATCACCGATATCCTGATTATTCTCAGCCGCAATCAGACCATCATCGAGGACCACTTCGACCGCAGCCCCGAGCTGGAGGCCAAACTGGCGGCACCCGGTAAGGAGAAAATGCTGAAGGAGTGCTTGGGTATTTCCAATCTGGCCAATATCTATTTTGTCCGCCAAAAACAGACTTTGGGTCTGGGGCATGCAGTCAGCATGGCACAGTCTTTCACGGGGGATGATCCCTTTGTGGTGATTTACGGCGATGATGTAATCATCGGCGAAGATCCCGTCTGCGCCCAGCTGATCCGCGCTTATCAGGAATTCGGCCGTCCGGCGACCGGCGTCTGTGCTGTGCCATGGGAAGATGTGAGCCGCTATTGCAGCCTCAAGATCACACCCATTCGGGACAACTATTTCTTTGTGGACGACATGATCGAAAAGCCCAAAAAGGGCCAGGAGTTCAGCAACTATTCGATTCTGGGGCGGGTTCTGCTGACCCCTGAGATCTATCCCCTGCTGGCGGCTACCAAGCCAGGTGCTGGCGGCGAGATTCAGCTGACCGATGCCATGGCAGAATATGCCCGCACCAAAGGCGGGATGACCGCGGTGGCCTTCACTGGGAAGCACTATGACATGGGCAACAAGCTCTGTGTCGTGGAAGCCCAGGTGGAGCTGGCTCTCCAACATCCTGAAATCGGAGATGCTTTCCGCGCCTACCTCAAAGAATTCTGCAAGACACTGTAACCCTACAGACGAGCCCATTTCCGTCCAGCAGAAATGGGCTTTCTTTTTGCTTTTCTATGAGACAGATAAAGAAAAACGCCGCCCATCGAAGAATGGACAGCGTTTGC
>CALWZL010000111.1 GCA_944385995.1 uncultured Faecalibacterium sp. | reverse complement strand
TTACTACAATAACCGACGTATTAAGGCAAAGCTAAAGGGCCTGCCGCCTGCAATTCACAGACAACAAGCCCTTTCAGTTGCTTGAACTATTTTTATTTCAAATTATTGTCTAACTTTTTGGGGTCACTTCATACAGCACGGACCGGCCGTTTTTGTGTTCTTTATCCTTCGACGATGTTGTCCAGGAGGGTGTAGGTGACTGCATAGTGCAGATGATCGGAGCGCATTTCAACCGATTCTTTTTGAGCCACAATTTGCGCATGGGGCCATTCTTCGGCCATCTCTTGCAGGCAATGGAGCCGCGCCATTGCCAGGGCCAAATCATCGGTATAGGCGACTTCCCGGATTCTTCGCTGGTATCGGACGGTTTCCTCAACAGCTACCGGCAAGGGCAGACCGTACAGTTCCAGCTGGACATGCCGGGTGATTTCTATATCGTTGGGCGTAGGGCCTATCAGACCGCCGTCCAGGCCGGGGAGGCGAATCTGCAAACCGCCACAGGACAGCCTGAGCTTGGTATGGGTCCTGCCGGTCAAAAGGGGGACTTCCACCGACAAAGGCTGATCGTATTCGGTGCCCCACTCAAATCGGGCCATCACGATACCGGCGGCAGGGGCAAAGATGGGGGTTCCGTCCCGCTCGGTGCGGCTTGTGCTGATGAGAGGCTGACCTGTTTCCACCTGCTGGCCCGGTACCACCAGGGCAGTACCGCTTTTGAGGTTGACTTCGGTCACAAGACCGCCGGTTCGGGCATGAAGCGTCTGCAATTTGCCCGAAAAAATGGCGGGCACCTGTTTGGCGGCGGCAGCTTCCACTTCCAGTCGTCCGCCGAAGAAATTGAGACTGGCCCAGGAGAACTCCCCACTTTTTAGGAGGGCATATTCGCCGGCCGTTAAAAGTTCTTGGGTCACACGGACACCCGGTTCCAGACCTGTTTCTTCTCGCAGAACCACAGCTGCACGGGCTTGCTGTCCAGCAGTCAGGCTGCCATAATCCACGGACCAGATCAGACCCCGGCTCCAGAGCAAAAGCGGCACAAAGACAGCCATTCCCACCCAAAGCCCGATCCGTCGGAACAGGGGACGAAGCCGAAAGAAAAGGCCCCGGCGGCGCTGGACTTGCAGCCGTACTCTGCGCCGCCGGGCCAGGGAAGCCAGCTTCCGATATCGCCAGGCAGCGCAGCATCCCGAAAAGCCGCCGGGCTGGGCACTGATGCGCGAAAGATGAATTCCTGTGCTGGCTGCGTCGTTCAGCAGCCCTTCGGTGTCGCCGTTGAGAGCGGTAAAAGCGACC
This sequence comes from uncultured Faecalibacterium sp., assembly GCA_944385995.1. Taxonomy (GTDB): domain Bacteria; phylum Bacillota; class Clostridia; order Oscillospirales; family Ruminococcaceae; genus Faecalibacterium. The sequence goes on along the minus strand of CALWZL010000111.1, from coordinate 85,256 downwards.
CCCGCCCAGAGCTGTACAGCCTCCATCCAGCCGCCTCCTCCATCAATCCGTGCTGTCGGTAAAATCGGTCCGCACAAACCGGCCCTGCAAAGTGATTCGATGTGCAGCCAGGGAGAGAATCCGCATCTGGTCACCGTAGACAGTAAAGGTACCGCCGTACAGTTCCAGGGAAAGCTTGCTCCCGTCATAGGTGCGAATCCGCCGGAAATGCTCGATCTCCATCTGGGTGCCGGTCATGTAGACAGATGGACGGCGGTACATCCCGGCGGGGGGCTGGCGGAACAGCAGCCTGAGCCAACTCTGCGGCGTAAGCCGTCTTTTGTGTTGTTTTGACACCTTTTCCCCTCCTGTGGCCCGCTGCGGCCGGCATGCAGGCGGCATGGACTGCGCCGTTTGTGCCGGCATGGCGTGGCGCTTCTGTCCATATATATGGAAATAGGGGGGCTGCTTATGCGCTGTGATTGGGAAAGAGCCGGATGGATTGGCGTGGCACTTTTGACGGCAGTTTTGCCTTTTTGGGCGCCGGAAGCGTGCGCTCAGGCGCTTCGAGAGGGCCTGGTTCTCTGCGGTGGCCCACTGTTGCTGTCGTTGTTCCCGTTTTTGATTGTATCAACGCTTCTGGTTCACAGCGGCGGAGGGGATCTGCTGGGGACACTGCTTCGGCCGGCGGCCCGGTTAGCCGGTGCAAAGGCTTCCTGTGCCGGCGGCGTGCTGCTGATGGGATTTACTGGCGGGTTTGCGCCGGCGGCCAATGCGGCCGCCCAAGCTGTCCGGGCCGGCAAATTGTCCCCCAGTGAAGCGTCGAACCTCTTGCCCGCCTGCATCTGTTCCGGCCCGTCCTTTGTGATTTTGACGGTGGGGCAGGGAATGCTGGGCAGTACAGGACTGGGTATTCGCTTGTTTGTGGTTCAGGCCGTGGCTGGGCTGATTGCGGCGGCGATTCTCTGCCGGCTCCATCCTGGAACCAATGCGCAGAGCGGGCAAGTTCAGGATTCCTTCCAATCTGTGCGGGCCCTTCGTCTGGATGCTGTCATCGCAGATGCGGCCATCACCTATTGCAAATTGTGCGGGTTCATTCTGTATTTCCGTCTGCTGACTGGGGGACTGGGTGCCATCTGGCCGGAAATTCGTGTGCCGGCCGCCATGTTGTTGGAAGTCTGCTCGGGCTGTGATCTGGCATCCCGCACAGGCCGGTGGGCGAGTTGGCTGTGCTGTGCGGCCATAAGCCTGCAGGGAACATCGGTCCTGCTCCAGGTGCGAACCATCTGTCCGGCTGAGATTTCCTTTAGTCCACTTCTGATTGCGCGGCTGCTGCATTTGCCCTTGTCACTGGGATTGTTCCGGCTGACGCTTTGGCTGCCCGGCGGAACTGTAACGACAGGGGCAATACTGGGAGGCACCCCCACTGTCCTGCGGCGGGTGCCGCCGGATTGTGCTGTGTTGGTTTTTCTGGGGTGTTGTCTGTTGGTCTGTCAGCTCTGCCGCACGGTCTCTGAAACATAAAACAAAATCCCCGGAACCGCTTGATACGGTTCCGGGGACTTCTCTGGAGCTACTGATCCGATTCGAACGGACGACCTGCTCATTACGAGTGAGCTGCTCTACCGGCTGAGCCACAGTAGCATATGCGACGCAAATTATTCTAGCATAAAAACGGGTTTCTGTCAAGCAATTCCATGCCTGGCGGGTCAGCTTTGAGAGGTAGAGGGACAGGCCCGGACGGCACATGGAAAAGCGCTTGAATGTACACGAATAATTTTGTATAGTTTTCACAGTTTCCACTGCAAAGTTTTGGTGATATAATAAATACAAGAACCGTTTTGGGTTGAAACCGTCGGGCGTATTGGCCTGCGCCGGGCCGGATGGATCGGGAGGGATCACATGGCTGAAAAGAGCATTGAACTGGACAGTGTAGAGATTGCGGCCGCAGTGTTTGGAAACTGTGACTGCAACATTCGCCTGCTGGAGGAAGAATTTTCCGTCACGGCTACCTGCCGCGGCACCATGCTGCGATTGGCAGGAGAGGAACAAAACGTGGCGGCCGCGGCCCGCGCGGTGGAAGGTATGCTGCTCTTGATCGAAAATCATACGCCGCTGGAAGATCAAACCGTTCACTACTGCATGAGCCTTGCCCACGACGGCGAGGAAAAACGGGTGCGGGAACTGACGGAAGATTTTGTAGCCGTTACCGTGAAGGGCCGGCCCATCCGGCCCAAGACGCTGGGACAAAAAGAATATCTGAACGCCATTCGCACCCATCCGATCACCTTTGGTGTGGGGCCTGCGGGCACGGGCAAGACCTATCTGGCGGTGGCCATGGCGGTCAAGGCCTTCAAAGCGAAGGATGTGTCACGGATTATTTTGACCCGGCCCGCCGTGGAGGCCGGTGAAAAGCTGGGATTTTTGCCCGGTGATTTGCAGCAGAAGGTAGATCCCTATCTGCGGCCCCTCTACGACGGTTTGTTTGATATGCTGGGAGCGGAGTCTTTTGAAAAGCTGGTCGAAAAACAGCTGATCGAAGTGGCGCCGCTGGCCTATATGCGGGGACGGACGCTGGATGATTCCTTTATCATTCTGGATGAGGCACAAAATACCACCCCGGAGCAGATGAAGATGTTTTTGACCCGAATGGGCACCGGTTCCAAAGTCGTGGTGACGGGCGATGTGACCCAGATTGACCTGCCCGACCGCACGCGCAGCGGTTTGGTGGATGCACTGCAGGTGCTCAAGAATATTTCCGGCATTGCACAGTGCTACTTCAACGAAAAAGATGTGGTGCGCCACCGCTTGGTGCAGGAGATCATCAAGGCATATGAAGCGGCTGCACACCCTGCCAAGCGATAAAGACCAAGGCCGAGCGCCTGCAAAAGAAAGGAGCGGACCTATATGTCCAACAAAGTATTGATTACCAACGAACAGAAAACGGTCAAAGTACCGTCCGGGCTTCGGATTTTGATCCGCCGGGCCTGCAATGCCGTGCTGGAATATGAGCATTTTGAGGGACCCGCTGAAATCAGCGTGACCTTTGTGGATAATGCCGCCATCGCCGAACTGAACAATCAGTATCGCAACAAACCGATGCCCACCGATGTGCTCAGTTTCCCTCTGGGGGTGGATGGTCAGTATGATATCAATGAAACCAACGGCTGCAAGATGCTGGGAGATATTGTCATCAGCATGGAGCGGGCCATGGAGCAGGCGAACCTGTATGGACATTCCCTACAGCGGGAAGTGGCCTTCCTGACCGTTCACTCGATGCTTCATCTGCTGGGCTATGACCATGAGAATGGCGGCCTGGAGGCAGTGCGGATGCGGGAACGGGAGGAAGCTATCCTGATTCAGCTGGGCCTGCCCCGCACCGTAAGCTATACGGAGTAATCAGCGTTTGTTTTGGGATACTTTTGGGATAATGGAAAGAGAGAATGACCCTTGAATCACACGGATAAGAAAACAACCGAACACATGCCCCACTATGACACCTCTTCGGTCTTTGTAGCCGTCATTGGGCGTCCCAATGTGGGCAAGTCCAGTCTGACCAATTTGCTGGTGGGGGAAAAGGTGGCCATTGTCACATCTAAACCGCAAACCACCCGCACACGCATCACCGGTGTCATTACCCGTGGACCGCTGCAATATGTTCTGCTGGACACGCCTGGCGTCCATAAGGCCAAAAACAAGCTGGGCAAACGGATGGACAAGACCGCCAGCGACTCGCTGGGGGATGTGGATGTGTCCATGATGCTGTTTGAACCCCATCCGGGCTTGAATGAGTCGGAACAGATGCTGATCGATGCTCTGCGGCGCAGCGGACCAGCCATTGCAGTCATCAATAAGATTGATCTGGTCAAAGACCCGGCGGAACTGGAAGCCCGGAAAGCAGAGCTGAAAGCCCTGGGCGTCTTTGATGCAGTATGTGCCGTCAGTGTCCGGGACAACCAAAACTGTGAGGAACTGTTTGATCTGCTGGAACAGTATGCAGTGGAAGGCCCCCATTATTTCGACGACGATGCCTACACCGATATGCCTGAAAAGGAATTGGTGGCAGAGTTGATTCGCGAAAAGGCTCTGCTGTTCATGCGGGACGAAATTCCCCATGGACTGGCTGTGGTGGTGGAGCGTTTCAAGGAGCGTCCCGGTACAGATCTGGTGGATATTGATGTCAACATCTACTGTGAGCGGGAGAGCCACAAGGGCATGGTGATCGGCAAGGGCGGCGCGATGCTCAAAAAGATCGCCAGTGCGGCCCGGGTTGACTGCGAGGAGTTTTTGGGCTGCCGGGTCAATCTGCAATGCTGGGTTAAGGTAAAGGCGGATTGGCGGGACAACGAGTACCTGTTGAACAGTTTCGGCTTCCGGCAGGACACAGGCCGCAAGTAATCTCCTGCCAGAAGAGGACAGATTTCCCGGGGATAGCGCGTTAAGATGGGGGCAACACTGAATCCGAAGGCGAGGTGCTGATACATGGATGCGGAAAGCTGCTGGAAGGCGTTTGCCTCGACGGGAAAGATCGATCACTATTTGAATTATAAGCGGGCATCGGGTGAAGAGCCTGTGCAGGAAGCAGACGATGGACGATTTTGTAATCATGGGCCTGGTGATGCAGGAGATCGAATACGGCGAGTCGGACCGGATTCTCAAAATACTGACGGCTGAAAAGGGATTGATTACCGCATTTGCCAAACACAGCATGCGGCTGACCAATCATCTCTTTGCGGCCTGTGGTCAGCTGTGTTACTCGGAGTTTGTGCTCCGTCCGGGCCGGAACACAGAGGATAAGATGTATACTGTGGTGGAGGCGGGCTATGAGACCGATTTTCGGGATATCAGCTACAGCCTCGAGGCCCAGGGCGTGGCAATGTATATGCTGGAATTCACCATGGCGCTGTCGCTGGTGGAACAGCCGGCTGAAAAAGAGCTCAAGCTCCTGATGAACTGCCTGTACAAACTCTGCAAAAAAACCGACCCCAAAATTGTAAAAGCTGTGTTTGAGCTGCGGATGACCTGTGAATGCGGGTTTATGCCCCAGCTGCTTGCCTGTCGGGAATGCGGCGCCTATGACGGTGAGCGTTTCTGCCTGGATATCGAAGACGGATGCCTGCTCTGTGCAGACTGCGCAGCCAGGGAAAATCGAACCTGCAACCTGGATAGAGGTGCACTGTTTGCAGTGCGGTACATCTGTCTGAGCGAAGATAAAAAGCTGTTTGGATTCCGTGTTTCAGACGAAAGCGCACAGCTTTTGTTTGCCGTGGCGGAACAGTATGCGCTGGCCCATATGGATAAACAATTGAATTCCCTGCAATTTTTGCGGTCCCTTTCGGCCTGGGACCCGGACCAACAGCCTAAAAAGGATTGAATCAATGGAGACAAGTTACTTAAAAACACTGGAATTGAATAAAATCATCGAGCGGGCTGCCGCCGGATGTGTCTGTCAGGAGGCAAAGGCGAAGATGCTGGAGCTGGAGCCCCAGTGTGACCCCGACGAGGTCCGCTTTATGCTGGAGCAGACCGATGCCATCAACACACTGCTCATCAAGAACGGTTCGCCCCGGTTTGGCGGTGTGGAGGGAGTCAGTGCCTTGGCTTCCCGCGCCGTCAAGGGCGGTGTGCTCTCGATGGGAGAACTTCTGTTGGTGGCTGGTGCTCTGCGCAACTTTCAGAATCTGAGCACATGGTACGGCTCCACCGATCATGATGCTCTGCCGACAGATGATCTGTTCTATGCACTGGCGCCCCAGCCTGGCCTGGAACAGCAGATTTCGGATGCCATCCTTGCGCCGGACACCATGGCGGATACCGCTTCTCATACCCTGAACGAGCTGCGCAAAAAGATCCGTGCCACTGAAAATGCCATCCGTGACCGGCTGGACAGCCTGGTCCACAACATGGAGTCCTCCAAGTACTTACAGGAGGCCGTGGTTTCCATCCGCAACGGGCGCTATGTCGTTCCGGTCAAAAGTGAGTACCGCGGCGAGGTCAGCGGCATCATTCACGATGTTTCTTCCACTGGCGCTACCGTTTTCGTGGAACCGCAGGCCGTCGTAGAGGCCAACGCCCGCATTTTGCAGTACCGCGCCCAGGAAGCCCAGGAGATTGAGCGGATTTTGACGGCCTTCACCAGTCAGGTGGCCGCCATCGAGCCCCAGTTCCAGTACAGCTATAAGGCCATGCTGGAAATCGACATCCTGCTTGCCAAGGCGCGAATGGCCCTTGAGATGAAAGCTTTCAAGCCATCGGTCAGCTATGAAAATTCTTTCTCGCTGATACGGGCACGTCACCCGCTGATTGATCCGTCCAAGTGCGTGCCGGTGGATATTGCGCTGGGACAGGAATATGATTCACTGATTATCACGGGCCCCAATACCGGCGGTAAGACGGTCACCCTGAAAACGGCAGGTCTGCTGTGTGCAATGGCACAGTGCGGATTCCTGATTCCGGCGGATGAGCGAAGCGAAGTCTGTGTCTTTCAGGAATACTTGGTAGATATCGGCGATGAACAGAGCATAGAGCAGAGTTTGTCCACCTTCTCGGGACACATGACCAAAATCACTGGTATTTTGGAGCTGGCTGGTCCTGGTACGCTGGTTCTGCTGGATGAGCTGGGAGCCGGCACTGACCCGGCGGAGGGTGCCGCACTGGCTGTGGCCATCATCGAGGAGCTGCGCCGCCGGAATGTTTTGCTGATGGCAACCACCCACTATGCGGAGCTGAAGGTATTTGCACTGGAGACGCCGGGCGTGGTCAATGCCAGCTGCGAGTTTGACCTGGAAACGTTGCGTCCTACCTATAAGCTGAGCGTCGGTGTGCCCGGAAAATCCAACGCGTTTCTCATCAGTGAGAAACTGGGTATTCCAGAGCGGGTCATTGAGGCAGCACAGCAGCACCTTTCGGCCGACGATAAACGTCTGGATGCTGTGCTTGGGCAATTGGATGATCTGAAGCTCCAGCTGAAAGCCAGCCAGGACGAGGTGGAGAGCCTCCGCCATGAGGCTGCGCATCAGTTGGAAGATGCTCAGAAAAAGAAGGAAGAACTGATTCGCCAGGGCGAAAATGAGCTGGAAGCAGCCCGGGCAAAAGCCCGCACTTTGGCCCAGCAGGTGGAAAATGAGGCCTATCGCCTGACCGATGAACTGCGCCAGCTCCAGAAGGACGAAAAGATGAGCGCCCAGCAGCGTGCCCAGCGCGCCCGGGAAATTGCCAAAAAGGAATCGGCAAAGTTGTTTGCCAACTCCGATGTAGTCCACAATCCGGTGCGGGATTTTGTCCCGCTGAAAGAAGTCCAGGTGGGACAGGAAGTCTGTATTGCAGAGCTGGGGCAGCTGGCCACCGTATTGGCATTGCCTGACCGGAACGGAGACGTTCTGGTGCGCGCAGGAATTGTCAAGACCAAAGTTCCCCTCAAAGGTCTCAAGCAGCCGGATAAAATGGAGAAAGCGCCCTCTGCTCCCAAGACCAAGGCACAGCAGCGCTATACCCGTCAGACAGGGGATGGCAGCCGCGCTTCGGGCGGACATGTGGAACGGGTTCGCCGGGATGCAAAGATGGAGTGCAATCTGTTGGGACTGACCGTGGATGAAGCCATTCAGGAGGCGGATTCCTTTATCGATCACGCCATCCTGAACGGTCAATCCACCGTTTATCTGATCCATGGCAATGGTACGGGTGCGCTGCGCAATGCAATCCAAAAGCATCTGCGTGGACATCGGATGGTTAAAAGTTTCCGCCTGGGCCGTTACGGCGAAGGCGAAAGCGGCGTAACGGTGGTAGAATTGAAGTAAAAGAAAGAAACGGCCGCCCGGCTGCAATGTACGGGCGGTTTGTTTCGTTTTATAGAACAAAGTAAAAGCGGAAGGTGCGGAAATCAGATGCTGAACTGGGGCAGGCGTACAAAATCCAAACACGAGAAAAAGAAGAAGTTTCATTGGCAGCTGATCGTTGTGTTGATTGCTGTTGCGATCGGGCTGGCTAAAGCTTGGCAGATTGGCAGCGTGTGGATTGATGCCCGAAATGCCATTCGGGAAGCCAGTGCCACCGAGGAGCCAGCCGAAGATTTTCGTCCCGATGTGGGAGATCCGCCCTATACTGTGGCGGTGGATGCCGGCCATGGCGGGGATGATCCTGGCGCCACGGGTCTTATTGTAGAACGGGATATGACGGCAGCTACTTCTGAAGCACTCCTGAGCTGGCTGCGGTCGGATTCCAATTACATACCGGTGACCACGCGGGACAGTTATGATGTCACGGCGACGCCCACCGAGCGGGCGAAACGTTCCAACAGTCAGCACCCCGACCTTCTCTTGTCCATCCATGGAAACGCGGCATCTACCGAAGCCAGCGGTTTTGAGTGCTATCCCATTACGCCGGGCCGGACATGGCATCGTGAAAGCGTCTATTTTGCCCGGCTGCTTGCGTCCGGTATGGAGGCGGCCGGGAGCAATTTGCGGGGACAACAGGGGATTCGGTACATCTATTATGAGAACGGTGTCAAAGTTCTGGCTGAAGCCAATGATCTTCGGATTCGGGAAGAGGAGACGTTTACACTTTTGGAGGAGTCTCGTTGCCCGGCGGTTTTGGCAGAGCAGTGCTTTGTGACCAGTGCCGAAGATGTGGACCGTTTCGGCGATCAGGATGGATGTCAGTTGGCGGCACGCGTTTACTATGAAGCCATCTGCGCCTATTTTGGCACACAGCCCATTGTTTCTCTGGAAGAGTGAGGGAACGGTTTGACGGACCGCTCCACAGAGACTTTCCAAGTCCTGTGGGACGTTTTTTGTGTCAGCGGTCACCCGGCGGGTCTGCTATCAAAGAAGGTGTTTTAGCAGTGTTGCGGTTTTTCGCCATTTTTTGCCTTGGATGGATAAAAAGTGAAAGGATTTGTATACTATGGCTTGACAAGTGAAAAAAACATGGTACAATGATGGCAGAGCGTGCATAGATGTGCACACAAATAGATTAGGCCGGGTACCTTGCGGGGTGCCTAAAGCTCATCGGACAGGGCTGGCCGCTGCCGCGTGTGGCGTAAAGCGCCACAACATTATTGAACGGGTGGGTCACCCGGAAATTTTATAAGTTGGTCACTTTTTGTAACCTCGTGCGGACGCACACCACTTGTGAAACGTCAATAAGAGCAGCAGAACCGCCCTTCGATCTATTTGCTGAAGTTCTCTTCCAAAGGTATGGCCGGACATTGCAACATGTCGACTTCCTCGTTGTGCTGAGGAGTCAAGCCGCCTCGACTGTATCTCACAGGCAGTGTGCCCGAAAGGGTGCGCTGCTTTTTTTGTTGCAGGCGAGAATCTTTTCTGACAGAGTGCGGTCTTATTTGCCAATCGCACCCTGAAAGAGCCCTGGCGGCCCGCTCAGGGGGAAGGCGGACTTCCGCTTGATTCACAATCTGAAAAAGAGAGGGATGTTTTTTGAACCGGGAGCGTCAAAAAAGAGCGCCGATCTATGAGGCGCTGGAGAAATTCCGCCGACAGCGGGTCGTCCCGTTCGATGTGCCGGGCCATAAGCGCGGCCGCGGAAACCCTGAACTGGTCGAGTTGCTGGGAGAACGGTGCGTCAGCATCGATGTCAACTCGATGAAACCGCTGGACAACCTGTGCCATCCGGTTTCGGTTATCAAAGAGGCAGAAGAACTGGCTGCGGATGCCTTTGGGGCAGCTCATGCTTTTCTAATGGTGGGAGGTACGACCAGCAGCGTTCAAAGTATGGTGCTGACCGCCTGTAAGCCGGGAGATAAGATCATTCTGCCCCGCAATGTCCACAAGAGCGCCATCAACGCTCTGGTTCTGTGCGGTGCGGTACCTGTCTATATCGATCCCAAGGTTGACACGGATCTAGGGATTCCTCTGGGCATGGAAGTGGAAGATGTGCGGGCTGCCATTGAGGCGAATCCTGAGGCAGTGGCGATCTTCGTCAACAATCCCACTTATTATGGGATTTGTTCGGATCTCCGCAGTCTGGTGGAGCTGGCCCATGCCCATCATATGCTGGCTCTGGTGGATGAGGCCCACGGTACCCATTTGTATTTCAATCCCAGCCTGCCTCTCAGCGGTATGGCCGCTGGCGCCGATATGGCGGCGGTTTCCATGCACAAATCGGGTGGCAGTCTGACCCAGAGTTCCCTTTTGCTCTGCGGGCCGGGAGTCAATGCAGGGTATGTAGGCAATATCATCAATCTGACCCAGACCACCAGTGCATCCTACCTGTTGATGTCCAGTCTGGATATCAGCCGCCGAAATCTGGCCATGCGGGGAAGAGAGAGCTTTGCCCGGGTGATTGATATGGCGGAATACGCCCGGCGGGAAATCAACGCCATTGGGGGATACTACGCTTTTGGATCTGAGATGATGAATGGCGGCAGTATCTACGACTTTGATGTCACCAAGCTGGCGGTCAATACCCGAGGGATCGGTTTGACGGGAATTGAGGTTTACGATTTGCTCCGGGACGAGTATGATATCCAGATTGAGTTCGGCGATCTATCCAATATTCTGGCGTATATCTCGATTGGCGACCGCATTCAGGATATTGAGCGCCTGGTGGGCGCTCTGGCCGACATTCGCCGGCTGTATTCCAAACCCCGCAGCGATTTGTTTACGGCTGAATATATTACCCCTCAAGTGAAGGCAACACCGCAGCAGGCGTTCTATTCTCCCAAGGAGTGCCTGCCGCTGCGTGAGACAGTCGGCCGGATCTGTACGGAGTTTGTGATGTGCTATCCTCCGGGAATCCCCATCCTTGCACCCGGTGAAGTGATTACCCAGGAGATCATCGACTATATTGAATTTGCAAAGGCCAAGGGCTGTTCGATGCAGGGCCCGGCCAGTGAGGATATTTCGGAACTGAATGTTCTGGTATAACCAGAGAAGGAGGGAGTCCCTTGCAGGAAATGGATTATTGGTTTGGCGAACTGCATACAGCCAACGTCAAGACCTGTATCCGGGTGGATCGGCAGCTCTACAGCGGGACCAGTGACTTTCAGCGAATTGACGTGTTTGATTCGCCTGAATTCGGCCGGTTTCTGACTTCGGACGGCAGCGTGATTTTCTCTGAAAAGGACGAGTTTACCTATGACGAGATGATCGTCCATGTGCCGATGGCAGTGCATCCCGATGTCAAGCGGGTCTTGGTGATTGGCGGCGGCGACGGCGGTGTCGCCCGTGAGCTTTCCTATTACCAGGAAATTGAAGTGATTGACGTAGTAGAACCAGATAAGATGTTTGTGGATGTCTGCCGCAAATTCTTCCCGGACAACGCCTGTGGCTTGGATGATATTCGGGTTCGGGTCTATTACGAAGATGGCCTGCGTTTTCTGCGGAGCAAAGAGGACGAGTATGATCTGATTATCAACGACTGTACCGATCCTCTGGGTCATGCGGCTGGCCTGTTCACCAAGGAATTCTATGGCAGCTGTTACAAGGCTCTGCACGAGGATGGCATCATGGTGTATCAGCATGGCAGCCCCTTCTTTGACGAAGATGAGGAGACCTGCCGCGCCATGCACAAGCGGGCTTACCGCTCGTTTCCCATCAGCCGGGTGTATCAGGCACACATTCCGACCTGCCCGGCGGGTTATTGGCTGTTCGGCTTTGCCAGCAAAAAATATCACCCGATCAAAGATTTTGATCCCAAGCGTTGGAACAAGCGGGGAATCAAGACTTGGTATTATACCACCCATCTGCATCGCGGCGCTTTCATGCTGCCGCGCTATGTCGAGGATCTTCTGAAAGAAGAGGAAGACTAAACGATTCCAAAGATGCGTTGTTTTGAAAGGAGTATTTCCATGAGCAAACTGCTTGTTATTGGCTGCGGCGGCGTCGCCTCGGTGGCAATCCAGAAGTGCTGCCAGAACCATGAGACCTTTTCTGAAATGTGCATTGCCAGCCGCACTGTTTCCAAGTGCGATGCCCTGAAAGCAAAGCTGGAGGCAGCTGGTACACCGGTCAAGATTACCACCATGACCGTCAATGCAGATGATGTCGAAGATGTCAAGCGTGTGATCGACGCATATAAGCCTGAGCTGGTTCTGAATGTAGCTTTGCCGTATCAGGATCTGACCATCATGGATGCCTGCCTGGCCTGCGGCGTTCACTACATTGACACCGCGAACTATGAGCCGGAGAATACCGACGATCCTGCCTGGCGCGCCATTTATGAAAAGCGCTGCAAGGAGGAGGGCTTCACCGCTTACTTCGACTACAGCTGGCAGTGGGCTTATGCCAAAAAGTTTGAAGAGGCGGGTCTGACCGCTATTCTGGGTTCCGGCTTTGATCCGGGCGTCACCAGTGTTTTTACCGCTTATGCCATGAAACACTACTTTGACGAGATTCACACCATCGATATTCTGGACTGCAACGGCGGCGACCATGGCTATGCTTTTGCGACCAATTTTAATCCTGAGATCAATCTGCGGGAAGTTTCGGCCAACGGAAGCTATTGGGAAAACGGCCATTGGGTGGAGACCAAGCCCATGGAAATCAAACGGGAATATGATTTCCCTCAGGTGGGCAAGAAAGATATGTATCTGCTCCACCACGAGGAGATCGAAAGTCTGGCCAAGAACGTCCCTGGCGTCAAACGGATTCGTTTTTTCATGACCTTTGGCCAGAGCTATCTGACCCATATGAAGTGTCTGGAGGACGTGGGCATGCTCTCCACCAGCCCCATTCTGTTTGAGGGCCGGGAGATTGTCCCCATCCAGTTCCTGAAAGCTCTGCTGCCTGATCCTGCTTCTCTGGGACCCCGCACAGTTGGCAAAACCAACATCGGCTGCATCTACACCGGCATCAAGGACGGCAAGGAACGGACCATCTATATTTATAATGTATGCGATCACCAGGAGTGCTATAAGGAATTGGGCAGCCAGGCTATCAGCTATACCACTGGTGTTCCGGCCATGATCGGTACTGCACTGGTGACAAATGGTAAGTGGCGCCAGCCGGGTGTCCACAATCTGGAAGAGATGGACCCCGATCCCTTTATGGAGATGCTGAACCAGTACGGCCTGCCCTGGGTTGTGGATGAGCATCCTGCGACGGTGGAGTAATGGAATATTTGAAAAATCAGGAACCGGAGCTCAGTACACCGGTCTATGTGGTGGATGAAACAGCTTTGGTTCATAATTTGGAGATCCTGCGTGGTGTGCAGCAGCGCACCGGCTGCCATATTCTGCTGGCACAGAAGGCCTTTTCGATGTTCCGGGTTTATCCGCTGATTGGAAAGTATCTGGCTGGTGCGACAGCCAGCGGCCTTTTTGAGGCGCGGCTGGCTCATGAGGAAATGCCGGGCAAGGAAAATCATGTTTTCTGCCCGGCCTATACCCCGGAAGAAATGGCGGAGATTGTAAAAATCTGCGATCACATTAGTTTCAACTCGCTCACACAGTTGGAAATGCACCGCCCGATTTGGGAGGCCGCAGGCGTCAGTGTGGGACTGCGGGTGAATCCAGAGCACTCCACCCAGGAAGGACATGCCATTTATGATCCATGTTCGCCGGGCAGCCGGCTGGGCATCCGCCGGCAAAATCTGCCTGACCAGTTGCTCAGAGGGGTAGAGGGGCTGCACTTTCACACGCTATGTGAACAGGATTCGGCTCCGCTGGTAGAGACTTTTGCAGCATTTGAAGAAAAGTTTGGACAGTATCTGCCGGGACTGAAATGGATCAATCTGGGCGGAGGACACCATATTACCCGTCCAGGCTATGATATTGTTGCGCTGGAACAGCTGATTCTCTCCATTCGTGAAAAATACGGTGTGACGGTTTATTTGGAGCCGGGAGAGGCGATTGCCCTTTGTGCCGGTACCCTGATTACTACTGTGCTGGACATTGTGCCGGCATCCGATATGCCGGTGCTGATTCTGGATACGTCGGCGGCTTGCCATATGCCTGATGTACTGGAAATGCCTTATCGGCCGCCGCTGTATGGCGGTGGTTTGCCGGGTGAAAAAGCTTGCACTTGTCGTCTGGCTTCCCGGACCTGTCTGGCTGGGGATGTGATTGGCGAGTATAGCTTTGATACCTGTCCCGGGATTGGAGACCGGCTTGTGTTCGGTGACATGGCCATCTATTCGATGGTGAAAAACAACACCTTCAATGGAATGCCGCTGCCAGATATCGCGCTGCGCCATCTGGATGGCAGCTGCAAGGTGGTACGCCATTTTGGCTATCAGGATTTCAAGATGCGTCTGTCCTGACGTATCCAAAGGAGTTTTTCTATGTATAGAATGCCGGCTGAATACGAGCCGCACCGCGCTACACTGATGATCTGGCCGGTTCGTCCGGGCAGTTGGGGAAAAGATCCCAGCGCCGCACAGAAAGCTTTTGTGCGGGTATTTGAAGCCATTACCCAGAGCGAAGAGCTTTACCTGTTGGCAGATCCAGACCACCTGGAACAGGCCCGTGCTGCTGTGGCCCATCTGAAGAACCGCGTGCATATACTCTGTATGGATTCCGATGATGCCTGGGCGCGAGATGTCGGTCCTACCTTCGTAAAAAATGACAGGGGAGAGCTCAAGGGCATCAGCTGGAGTTTCAACGCATGGGGCGGCACGGTCGACGGCCTCTATGCCGACTGGCAAAAAGATGACGCCATCGCGTCTGCCTTCTGTCAGGAACTGGGTTTGCCCTGGGACGATGCAGCACCGTTTGTACTGGAGGGCGGCAGTGTTCACACAGACGGCGAGGGGACAGCTCTTGTCACCGAAAGCTGCCTGCTTTCCGCTGGTCGGAACCCGACCATGAGCCGTGCAGAAATTGAAGAGGAACTCTGCCGGCGTCTTGGCGTAGAGAAAGTACTGTGGCTGCCCCGCGGCATTTACAACGATGAAACCAACGAACATGTAGACAATGTCTGCGCCTTTATCGGGCCGGGTGAAGTGGTGCTTGCATGGACCGATCAGATGTCAGATCCTCAGTATCCGCTTTCCACGGCAGATTGGGCTTACCTTCAAAGCGTTACAGATGCCAAGGGACGGCCGCTGGTCATCCATAAGTTGCCGATTCCGGACCATCCGATCCTGTGCAGTGCGGAGGATTGCGCGGCTTATTCTTTTGAACCTGGGGAAGACACCCGCGAACCTGGGGAACGACTGGCGGCCAGTTATGTGAACTTCTATTTCACCAATGATGCGGTCTTAGTTCCGCAGTTTGGGGGCGAAAATGCTGCCAGCGATGTGTGTGCCTGTAAGATTCTACAGGAACTTTGTCCGAACCGCCGCGTAATTGGATTGCCTGCCCGGGAAATTTTGCAGGGCGGGGGAAATATCCACTGCATTACACAGCAAATTCCACTGTAAAAGGAGGGGAATACCAATGCCTCAGACAATTGTTGCGGCCGTTCAAATGACTTGCTGCACCGATCCGGCCCAAAATATCGCCCATGCTGAAGATTTGGTACGCCAGGCCGCCGCCAAAGGCGCACAAATTGTTCTGCTGCCGGAACTGTTTGAGCGGCCTTATTTCTGCCAGGAGCGCCGATACGATTACTATGACTATGCGCTCCCTCTGCATGAAAATCCGGCAGTTAAACGCTTTTCAGAGGTATGCCGCGATCTGGAACTGGTGATGCCCATCAGTTTCTATGAGAAGGATGGAACCCGGCTGTTCAACAGTGTGGCCATGCTGGACGCTGATGGCAGTATTTTGGGGGTCTATCGAAAGACGCATATCCCAGACGATCACTATTATCAGGAAAAATTCTATTTTACACCCGGAAACACAGGTTTCAAGGTATTCGATACACAGTATGGACGGGTAGGCGTTGGAATCTGCTGGGACCAGTGGTTTCCAGAGACTGCCCGCTGCCTTGCGCTGGCCGGGGCTGACCTCATCTTGTATCCAACAGCAATCGGGAGCGAACCGATTTTGGATGTAGACAGTGCTGGGCACTGGCAGCGGACCATGCAGGGGCATTCTGCCGCTAATATTGTGCCAGTTGTGGCAGCAAACCGCTATGGAACGGAAGTGGTTACGCCGTGCAGGGAGAATGGCAATCAGCAGAGTGCACTTCGGTTTTACGGGACTAGCTTTTTGACCGACGAGACAGGAGCTGTGCTTGAACAGGCCGGCCGAGACGAAGATGCCGTATTGACTGCAAGTTATGATTTTGCGGCTATTCGACAAGCTCGTTTGGAATGGGGTTTGTTCCGGGATCGCAGACCCGGATGCTATGGTGCTATCTGTGACCTGGATTGATATTCTATAAAGAATAAGAAACGCACCCCGAAATTTGTGCAGGGCACAGGTGAGGGGTGCGTTTTTTGGGTAACCGTAATTTGTCTGATGGAGGCCATCGATTGGAGACGAAGGAACCTGGGATGGAGAGGAGGAGCTTTTTGCAAATATCTCTATTTCGTATAATGCACGTTATACGAAATAGAGGGGAGCGAAAAAGCCCCCTCAAGCCACTTTTTGACCTTTTATTCTGTTTTGGCCTACCAATGGCGGGCTTGTTCAGATTGGATAACATTTTATTTTTATGTACATATTTTTGTGGTTTAATTAAAACAGCAAACAGATTCCAACATTTTGACGTTGGAGTCTGTTTGCTGTGTCTTCTTATTGATTTGCAAAAAAATCGTCGCAGAATGAATACCACTGCTGCACATACGCTTGATGAGATAACGAAACGATATCCTTTGCATGGAACACGCCTCTTCGGCGAGCTTCATCTGAAAACGCATAGATATAGGAACCTGGAGTTGTCTCAAACGCTCTTACAGTTTCCCAGCCCTGCACAGCCGCATAATACAATCTACTGTGTCCATCCAATGACAGATACTTTCCTATACGCTCATCATAAGCAACCGGGATGATGACATCTTCTGGACCATAAATGAATGTAGAAACAGCTGCAACCTTATCCTCATCTACAAAAAATTGCGATGGCTGAATCTGATCAAGTGGCAAGGATTTAACGGAAATGGGCGGATATTCGACGATTTTATTGTGATTTTTATCATAAAATCTCGTAATATGTTCGGCGTATTCTCGAAATTCTTTGATAACAGGAAGAATTTCCATGTCTTGGTCAAAGTAAATTTCAGCTGAATAATGATCGATAATTTTAAACATGCAGATCTGATGCCCATCAATCACAAAAGCACCATGCTGCAACAGAATTTCTTTTGGAAACCGGTCATCTTTGTATGTGTTGATCCGTTGAATTTCCATTGGTTTCACATCCTTGTATACTTTCTGAATTGGGCAGGCATTTAAAGGAATTTTTCCTTTACGCGGTCAATATCCTGCAAGTCAATCCATTCTTCGATATAGCCGCAGGTACAGCACACATAGCGATGAACCGGCGCCGTTGAAAAAATCGACCATCCCAGCGGAATGTAATTCCCGGAACCATAGGCGCCCGCTTTACCTGGAGCGCGAACAATCTCATGGCCGCCGCATTTGGGACAAGTATTGGTATCTTTCATGGTGTTTTCCGCCTTTTTACTGATGTGATGTACGGTTATCTTTTTCGGTAGCTTTCAATCGCAAAGGGATGCCCTTAAAAATTTATGCTTTCAACGCAAGATAAACCTTGTGAACATACCAGACAACTGCGGCTGTCATCACAGCAATCACGACCTCTGTCAGTGCAATGGAGATACTAGACAGCAAAACGGCAGCAAAGTCTACCGCAAAGTGTGCGCCAAAAGCCGCCCAATACCAGCGTCCATTCTTTTCCTTGACTGCGCGATAGATCAAGACAGACAGCGCAATTTGCAGACAAATCGCTATGATTCGTTCAAATCCCGCAGCAAAGAAGAGAGATGCCGGTGTCTCCCAGAGTACGGCTAGACCTTGAACGGCTGTTTGACGTGTTGCCTCGTCCAGCTCTGCCAAAACGCCGGTCATCGATCCATCGTTAATCATCATGGCGTTGGCCAGATTGTTGATGGAGGTAATCCCCAGCAGGAACATGGCTTCAATGCCTCCGTGGCCAACACCATACATCAACGCATTTTCTTTGGTAAGATGGTTTCGCATGATGAATTTCATGCCCAGATACCGACCGGTTTCTTCAAAACCAGCTGCCATCAAGGCTCCATACAAAGCATAGAGAAAAAGATTGCCGGTGATGAGAGTTCCAGTGGCACGGAACACAATGGAATGAACTATGCTTTCCAACAGCAGTGCAAAGACCAGAAAAATCAACAGGCCTGTTGCAAAACTGAAAAAGGTTGCTTTTTTCTTACGCCACAGGTAGATAAAAAGTCCGATGGGAATTCCGAATGCCACCGCAAGAGAGAACATCATGCCGACCACACTGCCAACGGATACAGGCTGCAATTCCATGTGAATGTACCTCCTTCTGGATGCTTGACGAAAATGCAAGGGCAAACGATTAACTTTTAGCCGAATTGTTAATCATTAACTGCATTATAACAAACCCTCGCAGGCCTGTCAACACCGACAATCGTCAAAAGGTCAAGAAAGATTCCTTTTGTTCAATTCGATGCGGAGTTTGGATCGGAATCTCCTTTAAAATCTTCTGCCAAGGAAGGCAGAATTTCGGGCAATGCCTCCCCTGCCCACTCCCCTGTGCTTTCTGCATTTTCTACCGATTCAGTAGAAGTAGAATCGGTGTCTACCTTGGAATCGGACGCTGTGGCAGACGACTCGGAAGATGCAGAGGCTGCTTTGGGCTGATGAACGGCACCAAGTGGGTTTGCCTCAATGGCGGCACGCACTTGGGCATCTTGCAGATGCGTGTAGATCTGCGTCGTCCCTACGCTGCTATGTCCCAGCAGCTCCTTGAGCGTTAAGACATCCACTGCACCGGTCTGGTACATCAGGGTGGCGGCCGTGTGGCGCAGTTTATGGGTGGAGTAGCCCTTGAGGCCAGCTGCCTTCATGGCTCCTGTAATCAGTTGTTCAACGCGGCGGTTGGAAATGCGATCTTTCCGACGCCGGGTGATGAAGACGGCCCGTTCTTTGGGTGAAAGGCCCTCGACGGTCCCCCTCTTCTGCAAGTATAAATCCAGGGCCTCGATGCAGGCATCATTGAGATAAATCATTCGCTCTTTGTGACCTTTGCCAAATAGACGAATCTGACGCCCGGCCAGGTCGATATCTCCCACATTCATGCCCACCAGCTCAGACAGACGCATCCCGCAGTTGAGAAATAAAACCGTCATGCAGTAGTCTCGCTCAGGAAAATCACTCAGAGTCCGGGTGGCCTCCAAAAGCTCCCGCGCTTGTTCGGCGGTCAGATATTTTGGCAAAACCTTATCCAACTTGGGCGGACTGACTGCCGCGGTCGGGTCATTTTCCAGGCGGCTGGCATGGTTGACCATATAGTCATAAAAGCCGTGAAGGCTGGCCAGCCGTCGGGCTGTGGAAGATTTTTTGTTGCCGCAGGTCTGGTTCAGAAAATACAAGTATTCGTAAATATCTTCCTTGGTGACACTGCCCCAAAAAGCGGTATCCAAACCTTTGGGGTCAATTTCCTGCATCGGGGTATCTTCTGGCACAAGTCCTTTTCGCTGCTTCATGAATCGGCTGAAATTACGCAGGTCACAGTAATAATTAAAGGCGGTGTTGGGACTTTTGCCTGCGATCACCTCCAAATACCGTACATAATCCACCACATCCTGAGAAGCATCCTGAAAAGGTTTGTGTTTGGATGGGTTTTTCTCGTCCAGATAAATTGACATAACAGGCCTCTTGCTTTGATAAAGTTGCTTCAGAATTCACAACCCGAGAGATTCTTTCAGAAAGTCGACCAGCCGTTTCCGGTACTCCCCTACCATGATGTTTTCGCTGGTGGTGTCTTCTTGCTCTTCATCCACGAAGTAAGTCAACGTTTGGCGGTCCAGGGACAGAGAATCCAAAGGCCATCCGGGTTGACGTTTGGGTGAAGGCTGGTCCACCAGATAGAAGGCGGAAGCTTTTACTTCCTCCCTGGTTTCCATGAAAGAGAATATCTTTCCCTGATGATAAACGGCAATTCCATCCAGATAATAGGCCAAGACCTTGCCGCCCAGAGAATGAACAAGTTCAGTATAGTAGGAAATCATCTCTTCATCATTCAGCCGTGGGAGTCCGTTGGGGGTTCTAATATGCAGGCCGGGCTGCCGACGATCCTCCAGAGATAATTCGTCGAAGTACAGACCCGAATCATTGCAGATGACGCGATCAAAATACTTTCCATAATAGGAAGCCTTGATGACGGCGTTTTCTTCCGGGGTGTGTCCCTTTTCCTCGGGTTCCTGAAAGATGTGCAGATCCTTCAAGGTATAGAAAGTGATATCGTATCCACTTAACAAGGATTTGAACCGCTCCACTTTGGATGGATTGGTCGTTCCAATCAGCACTTTCATGTCCCGCTCCTCTTTTACATTCCACCGGACTGCTTTTTGCCAATCTGCAGCGCCGCAATGGCATCTGAAACATAGGCCGCCCCAATCAAAGCAAGGCCAGGATAATCGGCGGGGTCCAGATGCCGCAGGCTGTGTTTGGGAATTACGGCTTGTTCAAATCCGATTCGTTCCGCTTCGTGGAGTCGCTGCTCAAGGTTTGGAACGCTGCGCACTTCCCCGCCCAAACCGACTTCACCGATGGCAATCAGTTTGTCGTTGACCGGCTTGTCCAGCAGAGAAGAAATCAGACTCAGACAGACGGCAAGATCACAGGATGTGTCCCGCAAAGCAATGCCGCCCACAATGTTGATATAGACATCCAGATTACCGAAGAAATAGCCTGCCCGGCGTTCCAGGACAGCGAGCAGCAAATTGACGCGGTTGTAGTCATAACCGGTGCAGGCACGCCGCGGCGACGGAAAGGAAGTTTTGGCGGCCAGAGCCTGGATTTCACTGAGAATGGGCCGGGTTCCCTCCATGGTGCAGGCAACACAGTTGCCGGAAACACCCATGGGCCGACCTTCCAAAAGCATCTGGGAAGGGTTGGCAATCTCGGTCAGCCCCTTTCCGGTCATATCAAACATGCCCAGTTCATTGGTGGAGCCATAGCGGTTTTTTGCTGCCCGCAGAATTCGATAGGGCAGCATTTTATCTCCCTCAAAATAGAGAACGGTATCCACAATGTGTTCCATGACTTTAGGCCCGGCAATTGCGCCGTCTTTGTTGACATGGCCCACCAGAAACATGGGGATTTCCTGCTTTTTGGCCACAGCCAGCAGACGAGCGGTACTCTCTTTTACCTGGCTGACGGTGCCCGACGATGATGAAATATCAGCGCAGCGCATGGTTTGAATCGAGTCGATCACCACTAAGTCCGGCCGTTCCTTTTCGATCAGGCCGCAGATCTCGTCCACATCGTTTTCGGCGGCCAAATAGATATTATCCTGGGCAATGTTCAGACGGGCAGCCCGAAGTTTTACCTGGCGGACTGATTCCTCGCCGGTGATATAGAGAACCGTATACCGGTCCGAAATAGCCCCGCAGAGCTGGAGCAGCATGGTGGATTTGCCTACACCCGGCTCACCGCTCAGCAGTACAACTCCCCCCAGAACAATACCGCCGCCCAACACACGGTCAAGCTCAGTGATGCCGGTGACGATTCGGCTTTTTTCTTCGGTGGTACTGATTTCGGACAGACGTTTGGCGGTCAGTGTCGTGACGCCTTCCTGACGCGGTGCAGCTTTTGCAGCGTTGCTGCCGGCTTTGGGAGCCTCAGCGATGACATCTTCGCTCATGGTGTTCCAGCTTCCGCAGCTGGGGCAGCGTCCCATCCAGCGGGGGCTTGTCTCGCCGCAGTTGGAGCAGACGTAGATGGTTTTTAGTTTGGGCTCTTTCATCTTGCAACTTCTCCTGATTCTTTTTACGTTATAATACCACGGTCAGGCTGGGCCTGCAAGCTCAGCTGATTAAACCAGTGCTCAGCTGGTGAACCAAGCAGACCAGGGCGGTGGATACGCCGCAAATTGGCAAAAACAAAACGTTCAGCACGAGATACTGTCCCAGCAAGCGGCGGGCTTCCGGGCCTGCGGAGAGATTCTTTTTCCCAAAAGCGGCATGTTGCAGTCGTCCGCTGACACGAAGCGCAGATGCTCCAAACAGGCACAGACAAGTCACCGCGGCCGCCGTAGGAACACCGGTAAGCAATAAGCCCAACAGCGCACTCTGCCAGCCCGATCGAAGAAACAGCTGAAGTTCCAGGACACCGATTCCCAGTCCAAAGAGCATGGCAAACAGATAAATCAGAACCGGACCGAAAGCAGACAAACCCAGCAGCAACAAGACAGTTGCACCACCGGCTGCTGTTAGATATTCTGCCCCGAACAGATTCCAAACAGCCCCGGACTCGTCCAGTGTAAAAAGGCTTGACCAGTTGTCAAGATAGGCGGACAATATGTCCAGCTCGTTGGCGCGGCAGAGAGCCAACACGATTCCTGACAGCAATGCACCAAACAGATAGGCTGCGGCCAGTGCGACACAGTCCCGGGAAAGGTTTCTTCTGCCTGATTCAGCAGGCACCTTTGCTGGAGGACGGGTCGGTCGGTCCATGGATGGGTTGGCGATAGCGGACACGGTTTCCAGGCTCTGCGGTGTGTTTTGGGATGATTCGGCCTTTTCGGATGCAGAACGTGCTTTTTCGCTTGATTCCTGATAAACCCACATAGAACTTGTCCTCCTGCCCAGGGCCGGGATAACCCGGCTCTGGCTCTCGATGTATCATTGGTGATGGCGTCTTTTTCCGTTGCGCAGAGTTCCGGCATAACCTCCCACAGCTCCGGCCAGAATCATCAATCCCAGCCGCACCAGCTGGACAGGATCAGGGGTGGTGTCCTGGGCGAGCTGAATCCCTAACAGGGCTAACGCATAGACTGTGCCCAACATTCCGCCCCAGAGCAATCCCCTGCTTTTTTGGAGCAGAGCCAGCACCCAGCCGCCTACCAGGCTTCCGGCACAGATAGCCCCTGTTGCGAGGGGCCCGGCAGCAGATAAGCCCAGTCCTCGGGCCACCATCAGAGATGCAAACGACGCCCCACAGCCTGCGGCAGCAGCACATCCTACCGCGAAAGCAGCTACTACATGAACAGGTACCGACAGACGAATGGTATTTGCAGACATAAAAACGCGCCTCCCTGCACTATCTCTATGCAGGAAGGCGCGCTGTATATGCTTGGGAACTTATTTCTTGGCGGGCTTGGAAGATGCAGTGGACGCATTATCCATATTCAACTTCTCAACCGAGCCGATTGCGGTCTTGGTAAAGCGAATCTTGACGCGGTCGCTGCCGGTTTCGAGGACAAAGGTGTCGTCCTTGATGGCGACGACACGGCCAATGACACCGCCGATGGTGGTCACCTGGTCGCCGATTTCAAGGCTGTTGCGCATGGCGGCGTCCTTCTTCTCCTGCTTCTTCTGGGGACGGTAGATCATAAAGTAAAGCAAAACCACCATCAGTGCGAGGGTAAAAAACAAGCTAAGATAGCTTTCAGTGCCTGTCATTGTAAAAATTCTCCTCTCGAGTTTGTTTATCGTTATTATACCGGTTTATACGTCTGGATGCAAGGCCAAATCCGCAAATCCGGCGAAAAAACCGGGTCTTTCAGATGCGGGTGTCCAGTAATTTGACGTATTTGTCGTGGAACTGCGTAAAGGTGCCGGCGTCCAGCTCGTCCCGAATGCGCTCCATCAGATGGTTGTAGAACCAGAGATTGTGCATGACAGCCAGGCGCATCCCCAGAAGTTCCTCTGCTTTGAACAGGTGGCGGATATAGGCGCGGGAATAATTCCGGCAGGCCGGGCAGCCGCAGGTCGGGTCGATGGGGCGTTCGTCCCGCTCGTACTTGGCGTTCTTGATGTTGATAATGCCGCTCCAAGTGTTCAGATGTCCGTGGCGAGCGTTGCGGCTGGGCATGACGCAGTCAAACAAGTCAACACCGCGGGACACGGCCTCGATGATGTTGCCGGGGGTGCCAACGCCCATCAGATAGCGGATTTTGTCTTTGGGCATATAGGGCTCTACCTTGCTGATGATATCATACATCACTTCAGCAGGCTCGCCTACGGCCAGGCCGCCGATGGCATAGCCGTCCAGATCCATCTCGGCGATCTGCTTCATGTGCTCCACCCGCAGGTCCGGGAAAGTACATCCCTGATTGATGCCGAACAGCAGCTGGTCGGGGTTGACGGCTTTGCCTTCCCGCTTGAGACGGGCCATTTCAGCTTTGCAGCGTGCCAGCCAGCGAACGGTGCGCTCGCAGCTTGCCTTGGAGTAAGCATACTGGGCAGGATTCTCGACGCATTCATCAAAGGCCATGGCGATGGTGGAGCCCAGGTTGGCCTGAATCTGCATGCTCTCTTCAGGCCCCATAAAGATCCGATGGCCGTCCAGATGAGAGGCAAAAGTAACGCCCTCTTCGGTAATCTTGCGGAGCTTGGCCAGACTGAATACCTGGAATCCACCGCTGTCAGTCAGGATAGGCCCATTCCAGCGGGTGAATTTGTGCAGCCCCCCCAGATCGGCCACCAGTTTGTCGCCCGGCCGCAGATGCAGATGATAGGTGTTGCAGAGCATAACCTGCGTTCCAATCTGCCTCAGGTCATGGGCGGACAGACCGCCTTTGATGGCACCGGCGGTGGCTACATTCTGAAAAGCCGGGGTCTGAACCGTGCCGTGAACCGTGCGGAATTCGCCGCGCCGGGCGGCATGCTCTTGTTTCAAGAGTCGAAATGTGGTGAGTGATGCCATGTGTCGTAAATCCTTTCCTATGCGCAGAGAACAGCTGCGCGCCCGTGCAGGCAGCGCTACATCAGATCCATACTTGCATTATTATACCTGCTGGGACTATTTTTTGCAACTGGAAAGCCGGTGTTTTCGTTTCCTTTTCGCATTCCGCAGACATCATCCCCGACAAAAAGTCCGGGCGCCTATGCGCCCGGACCGGAAAGCGATCTGTCTTTAAAGGATCAGCATGGCATCGCCGAAAGAGAAGAAACGATATTTTTCTTCCACGGCCACCTTGTAAGCTGCCATGGTCTTTTCATAGCCGTAAAAAGCTGACACCAGCATAATGAGGGTGCTCTCGGGCAAGTGGAAGTTGGTGATGAGGCCATCAATGCAGTGAAACTCGACACCCGGATACAGGAAGATGCTGGTATTACCGCTGCAGGGACGAATTTCGCCGTACTTGGCGGCTACTGCCTCCAGGGTGCGGCAGCTGGTGGTGCCCACGGCAATCACCCGGTGACCGGAGGCTTTGGTTTCCTGAATCCGCTGCGCGGTTTCTTCACTGATGGAGTACCATTCGCTGTGCATCTTGTGATCGGTGATTTCATCCTCTTGCACCGGACGGAAGGTGCCCAGACCGACGTGGAGGGTCACCTCAGCAATGCCCACTCCTTTGGCGCGGATGGCGTCCATCAGTTCCGGGGTAAAATGCAGACCGGCCGTTGGAGCTGCAGCACTGCCCAGCTCTTTGGCGTAGACAGTCTGGTATTGACTCTGATCCTCCAACTGTTTGGTGATATAGGGCGGCAGAGGCATCTTGCCAAATTCGTCCAGCTTCTCGTAGAGGGTCTCTGTATCGTAATGGAATGTGACCAGCTTGTTGCCATCCTCCATGGTTTCATCCACGGTGGCTGTCAGGGTGCCGTCCCCGAAGGTGATGACATTGCCCGGGTGCATCCTTTTGCCGGGTTTTGCCAGACACTCCCACTGATCTCCCCTGGCCTGACGGAGCAGCAAAAGTTCACAAACTGCCCCGGTGGGCTGCTTTATGCCCACGATTCGGGCCGGAAGAACCTTGGAATTGTTCACGACCAGCAGGTCCCCCGGCATAAGATAATCCGGAAGGTCGTGGAAAATACGGTGTTCCATGGAATCGTTCTCCCGGTTCAGAACCATCAGACGGGCAGCATCGCGGGGGCTGACCGGCTCCTGAGCAATGAGCTCTTTGGGTAAATCGTACCAAAAATCTTTTTTCAACATGAGATGTATTCGCCTTTCCAGTGGGTTGACACGGAAGCCGTATCAATGATATCATAAGTTTTATACAACTGGTCTTTATTATATTGCAACACAATCCGGTTTGCAAGCCGCCGATACATTTCATTCGGCAAATGAAGCAAAATTTCGATCCGGTTTTGAAAGGAAAGGTGCTTGAAATGAATAAGCAGTCTTATAAGGTAGGCATCGTCGGTGCGACCGGCATGGTCGGCCAGCGGTTCGTCACCCTGTTGGAGAATCATCTCTGGTTCAAACTGACCGTTGTGGCGGCTTCCAGCCGCAGTGCGGGCAAGACCTACGAGGATGCAGTGGGCAGCCGCTGGGCCATGACCACCCCCATGCCGGAGAGCGTCAAGAAGATGGTTGTCCAGGATGCAGCTGAGGTCGAGAAGATCGCCAGCCAGGTGGATTTCATCTTCTGTGCAGTCAACATGCCCAAGAGTGAGATCAAGGCGCTGGAAGAAGCCTATGCCAAAGCTGAATGCCCGGTGGTCTCCAACAACAGTGCCAACCGTGGCACCCCTGATGTCCCGATGGTCGTTCCCGAGATCAACGCCGACCACATCGAGATCATCCCGGCCCAGCGCAAGCGTCTGGGCACCAAGCGCGGCTTCATCGCTGTCAAGTCCAACTGCAGCCTCCAAAGCTATGTCCCCGCCTTCCATCCCCTGATGAAGGACTTTGGCGTTACCAAGGCGCTGGTTTGCACCTATCAGGCTATTTCGGGCGCTGGCAAGACCTTCGACCGTATGCCGGAGATCATTGATAATGTGATTCCCTATATCGGCGGTGAAGAAGAAAAGAGCGAACAGGAACCTCTCAAGCTGTGGGGTCACATTGAGGGCGACCGGATTGTCAATGCCGAAAAACCCATCATCACGGCCCAGTGCTTCCGTGTGCCCGTTTCGGATGGTCATACCGCCGCGGTCTTTGTGAGCTTTGAAAAGAAGCCCACCAAGGAGCAGATTTTGGAGGCATGGAAGAACTTCCGGGGTCCTGCCCAGGAGCTGAATCTGCCCAGCGCACCCAAGCAGTTCCTGCATTATTTTGAAGAAAACGATCGTCCCCAGCCCAAGCTGGACCGCGATACCGAGCACGGCATGGCTGTCTGCATCGGCCGCCTGCGGGAAGATACCCTCTTTGACTACAAGTTTGCATGTATGAGCCACAACACCCTGCGGGGCGCAGCTGGCGGCGGTGTGCTGCTGGCTGAGCTGCTGGCCGCCAAAGGCTATCTCGACTGATGCACCTGCATGTGTCCTGACTCAAATCAAACCCATAACTGAAAAGGAGAGCCTTGTTATGATGAAAAAGCCTGTTTTTACGGGTGCGGCGGTGGCAATCATCACCCCGATGCACCAGGACGGCAGCATCGACTTTGACGTGTTGGGGCAGATCCTCGAGGACCAGATTGCCCGTGGCACCGACGCCATTGTGATCTGCGGCACCACCGGCGAATGCTCCACTATGACCGATCAGGAACAGCTGTCCACCATCAAGTTTGCAGTGGACACGGTAGCCCATCGTGTCCCGGTGGTGGCAGGCGCAGGCTCCAATGATACCGCCCATGGCTGCGCACTGGCTGCCGGTGCGGCTGCCTGCGGCGCAGATGGCCTGCTGATGGTTACCCCTTACTACAACAAGACCAGCCAGGCTGGCCTGGTAGCTCATTTTACTGCCATGGCGGAGGCAGGCGGCATTCCTGTAATTGTTTACAATGTGCCCTCCCGCACCGGCGTCAACATCAAGCCGGAAACTGCCAAGAAGCTCAGTGAGCATCCGCTCATCAACGGCATCAAGGAAGCCTCAGGCAACATTGCTCAGGTAGCCCAGATCGCGGCCCTCTGCGGGGATGCACTGAACATCTACTCGGGCAACGACGACCAGGTTTTGCCGCTGCTGTCCCTGGGCGGCAAGGGCGTCATCAGTGTAGTGTCCAATGTGGCACCCACTTTGGTGCACGATTGCTGCAAAGCTTGGTTTGATGGTGACACCGACAAGGCCCGTCGTCTCCAGCTGGAGATGCTGCCTCTGAGCGACGCGCTGTTCTGCGATGTCAACCCCATCCCGGTCAAGTATGCAATGAATCTGCTGGGCTGGCAGGCTGGTCAGTGCCGCCTGCCCTTGGTGGAACCGGGTGACGCACAGAAAGCCACGATTGAGCAGGCTCTGCGCGCCCATGGTCTGCTGTCATAACAGATTTTATATAAATGCCCGGAGAGCCACTGGAATTCCGGGCATTTACCTCATCAAACAGAAAGGAATCGCAAACCATGACGGATATTGTCATTCAAGGTATCGGCGGCCGAATGGGCCATGTCCTCTGTGATATGATTGGACAGCGGGAGGATTGCCGAGTTGTGGCAGGCATTGACCTGAACGCCGGCGAACAAAATGGTATTCCCGTGGTCAACAGCCCTGAGGACCTGGCTGGCCGCGGCGATGTCATCATTGACTTCAGCTCCCCCGCTGCTGTAGAAAAAATTCTCCCCTACTGCGAAGTGCATAAGATGCCCATTGTTCTGTGCACCACCGGTATGTCGGATGAGTTGAACCTGAAGATTGTGCAGCTGTCCCGCAGTGTGCCCGTATTCAAGAGCGCCAATATGTCCCTTGGCATTAACCTGCTGGCCGAACTGTGCAAGCGTGCGTCGGCCATTCTTGGCACTGCCTACGACGTAGAGATCGTTGAGCAACATCACCACAATAAAGTGGATGCTCCCAGCGGGACTGCTCTGATGTTGGCTGATGCCATCAACGAGGAAAACAACGGCGGTTATCACTATGTTTATGATCGCTCCTCGGTGCGGGCCAAGCGCGACCCCATGGAAATCGGTATCAGCTCGGTGCGGGGCGGCAGCATTGTGGGAGACCACGAAGTTCTGTTCTGTGGGCCGGATGAGGTTATCACCCTCAAACATACAGCCTACTCCCGCAGTGTGTTTGCCAATGGTGCCATCAATGCGGCCCTTTACCTCGCCAAAAAGGAGCCTGGCCTGTATAACATGAGCGACCTGATTGCCGAGCGCTGATCGCTTGACCATCCAGGACGCACCGACCGGATATTTGTCCGGCAGGAGAACAAGACCATGAGCAAGCATTCATCCGGGCCGCCCGGACGGCACCGTACAAACCCGCGCCATGCGGCCCCTTCCCAAGGTCCATTGCCCTATTGGTGTGTTTTGGTAGTACTGTTGGCTGCATTGGCCTTCTGTGTGGGGCTGGGTGGTTTCCAATCGGGAGAGTCTGTCACGACAGAACCCCATCCAATAGATCCAATAGCCTCCAGCATTCCGCCATCTGAACCGGAGCCGGCACCTGAACCAGTGGTTGCGACGGTGAATTTTTCGGCCTCTGGCGATAACCTGATCCACGCCAAAATCTATGAGCAGGCCGCAGCACGGGCTGTCGGCGATGTGCAGTACAGTTTTGACTATTGCTATCAGAATTTGATCCCCTTCTACAGCGGTTTTGATGTAAACTGGATCAATCAGGAAACACTCTGCACCGACGAGCTGGTCCCTTCTACCTATCCCTGCTTTTCGACGCCTGGTGATTGTGCGAGAGCGCTGTACCGCGCAGGAATTCGGGTGTTCAGTCTCTCCAACAATCACACCTATGACAAGGGCAGCAATGGTATTGCTGCTACACGCCGATTTTGGGCATCTATGCCGGAAGATGTTGTGACAACCGGTCTTTGGTGCGGCGAAGAGGATTATGGCAGCATTCCCTTGCAGACGGTCAACGGCATTACCATTGCCTATCTGTCTTATACGGAGCATACCAATGGAATCCCCCGCAACAATGCAATGGAAGCCAATGTGATTTATACCCATCAAACCGACGTGATGGAACAGCAGGTGCGAAAAGCGGCGGAACTGGCCGATTTTGTGGTGGTCGGAACACATTGGGGCGTTGAGGACAGCCATACCATCACCGATGCGCAGCGGACATTGGCGCAGCAGTTGGCAGACTGGGGTACAGATGTCATAGTAGGAACCCATCCCCACGTGATTCAGAATGCAGAATGGCGGACAGCAGCAGATGGACGGCAAGTTTTCGTGGCCTATTCGCTGGGGAACTTCTTGAGTACCCAGAACAAAAAAGATCAGATGATTGGTGCCATTCTCAGCTTGCAATTCCAAAAAAGCACAGCCCCCGACGGAACTGTTACGCTGGGACTGGTCAATCCGAAACTGCATCCCACTGTCACCCACTATGGGACGAACAAATCGGATGTGCGGACCTATCTCTATCGGGACTATACCCCCGAATTGGCCGCCGCTCACGGTGTACGGGCCAACAGTAGCGACTTCAGCTATGAATACATCCGTTCCACCGCAGAAAAATACATTGATCCGGCGTTTTTGGACTTCTCCTGAACGTGTCAAATGAATGTAAAGCAGAATTACTTTGCGCCTTTTGAGGGCAGAATGGAGCGTTATTATGTACGGAGTATCGAAAATCAGCATCGAACCCGGCGTCATGATGATCAGCGTGCAGGACGCTGCCTTCAGTGCCGGCAGCCTGGCACGGTATCTCAAAATTTTTTCGGATACCGGCATCGTTGTGGACATGATCAGCCAAAGTGCTCCCCACGGCACGCGGCTGGACTTCAGCTTCACAGCTTCCAGCAATGACCTTCCGTTGGTGATGAAAGCCATTTCGGCGGCCAAGCTGGACCCTGATGCCAAGGCGGCGCCCCTCATCAGCGTTGGTTACTCCAAACTGAACCTGTTCGGTGAGGAGATGGTTACCAGCTGCGGCGTGGCAGCCCGCGCTTTGAGCGCACTCGCTGCAGCTGAGATCGAAGTTCACCTGATTACCACCAGTGACCTGGATATTTCCCTGCTGGTCCGCAGTGAGAACGAGGACGCCGCTTATGAGGCACTGCGGAAGGCTTACGAGCTCTAAAACAGGTCCTTGTACACAGAAAATGCCGCATTTCAATGGTTGAATTTTACAAAAAAATTGGTGCTGTTTTGGGCTGATTCACGAAATGTAAATCTTGTGCCCTTTTCTGCTGTAAATCACTGAAAAATGTGGTAGAATTGCATATGAAACAAGCTGCGATCTGTCTGGACAACTGGATTAAACAGCTAATCTGGCAATGATAAGGAGAAACGCGTTATGGGATTCTTTTCCAATCTGTTCCACAAAAAAGAGACTGAGCCTGCACCGGCTGCAAAGCCCGCTGCACCTGCCGGCGATAAGATTGTCTGTGCTCCTCTGGAGGGCGAAATGCGCATCCTGAGCGAGATTGACGATCCCGTCTTCTCCAGCGAAGCACTGGGCAAAGGCTGCGCCATCGAGCCTTCGAAGGGTGAGATTGTTGCTCCCTTTGACGGTACTATCGAGCAGGTTGCCGAGACCAGCCATGCAGTTGGCCTGATGGGCGACAACGGTGTTGAGATTCTGATCCATGTTGGTATGGATACCGTCGAACTCAAGGGTAAGGGCTATGAGCCCAAGGTCAAGGTTGGCGATAAGGTCAAGAAGGGTCAGCTGCTGCTGAAGTTCGATATGGCCGCCATCTCGGCTGCTGGCTATAAACTGACCACTCCGGTGGTTGTCACCAACACCGACGACTTTACCAGCGTCGAGCCGATTGCGACCGGCAAGGTTACTGAGGGACAGGATGTAATCCTGGTTAAATAAGGCTTCCTTGTGGTGTAGGGATCTTGCATTGCGGAGGCGGGGCTTTTCGGAGCCCCGCTTTCCGCATGTTTATTTGGATTTTGCAGGAAAGATTCTCCCCTCTCCAGCTGCATGACAGAGGCGGGAAAAGAAAAAAGAGGAATCTGCCCGCGCATCTGAAATTGCCGGGCGGATTCCTCTTTTATGTTGCTTGTATTGCTGAAGCGTTAAGACACAGGTTTACATGGTAACTTTGTGATAAACCTTTTTGCCCTTCTTGATGACCAGACCTTCTGTCAACTGGTCAGCAGTGTAACTTGCGGTGGGAGCAGGGACCTTTTCGCCGTTGACCAGAACGCCTCCCTGGGTCACCAAACGACGAGCCTCACCGTTGGAAGCAGCCAGACCGGCCTTGACCATCAGGGTCAGAATGCCAATGCTGCCATCGGTCAAATCGTCGGCCGTAAGGGTGGTGGTGGGCATGTGCTCGGTGTCTGCGGCGTTGCCGCTGAACAGAGCACGGGCCGCATCCTGGGCCTTCTCGGCCTCTTCCTTGCCGTGAACCATGCTGGTCAGCTCATAGGCAAGGATCTCCTTGGCCTCGTTCAGCTTCTGATCTTTCCAGGTGCTCATCTCATCGATCTGCTCCAGCGGCAGAAAAGTCAGCATACGGATGCACTTCATCACATCGGCATCACCCACATTCCGCCAGTACTGGTAGAACTCAAAGGGACTGGTCTTGTTGGGATCGAGCCAGACCGCATTGCCGGCGGTTTTGCCCATCTTTTTGCCCTGGGAGTCGGTCAGCAGGGTGATGGTCATAGCATAGGCATCCTTGCCCAGCTTGCGGCGAATCAGCTCGGTGCCGCCCAGCATGTTGCTCCACTGATCGTCGCCGCCAAACTGCATGTTGCAGCCGTAGTGCTGGAACATGTAGTAGAAGTCATAGCTCTGCATAATCATGTAGTTGAATTCCAGGAAGGACAGCCCCTTCTCCATACGCTGCTTGTAGCATTCTGCCCGCAGCATATTATTCACCGAGAAGCAGGCGCCCACCTCGCGGAGCAGCTCAATGTAGTTCAGTTTGAGCAGCCAGTCGGCATTGTTCAGCATCAGGGCTTTGCCGTCGCTGAAATCAATGAACCGCTCCATCTGCTTTTTAAAGCAGGCAGCGTTGTGGTCGATGTCTTCCTTGGTCAGCATCTTGCGCATATCGGTGCGGCCCGAAGGATCACCAATCATAGTCGTACCGCCGCCGATCAAGGCAATGGGCTTGTTGCCGGCCATTTGCAGACGCTTCATCAGGGTCAGGGCCATAAAGTGGCCAGCGGTCAGGCTGTCAGCAGTGCAGTCAAAGCCGATGTAAAAAGTAGCTTTGCCCTCATTGATGACATCGATGATTTCATCGTCGGTGATCTGTGCCACCAGGCCGCGGGCCTTCAGTTCGTCATAGAGCTTCATGAGAAACATACCTCCTGTATCTCTTTTGGGCAGAGGGCAAAAAGAAACGCCCTCCGCCAACCTTAAAAATTGGCAGAGGGCGAGAAAATCGCGGTACCACCTCTGTTTGCTGCCCCCTCACGGATGACAGCCTCACAAGTGCAACCCCCTCAGAGTATGGGGTACACTCTGCGTTTGTAACGCTCGCATGCGGCGGGGCCTACTGAAAGCAATCGCTCGTTCAGCCTGCAGCTCCAGGAGGTAATTCGCCTGCGGTTCTGCATGCCCCTTTCACCAACCGGAGCCTCTCTAGGCAGAACACATCAGGGTACTTATTCCCATCAATGCCTTTACAATTGCCTATTGTAAAGGAACCGGCTTAAAATGTCAAGAGGAAAAACAGATGCTTTTTCTCACATTTGATCGCTGGGGGATGAAATCCAGTCAAATTTCCTCCTGCTCAGCCAAAGCAAGCATTTCCCGGGCGTTGGCGCGGGAAAGGTCGGTCACATGGTCGCCAGAGATCAAGTGGGCCAGTGCATCCACACGTCCTTCGATGTCCAGAGGCATCACCTGGGTATAGGCCCGATCTCCTTCCACGCGCTTCTGGATCAGCATATGGCAGTCGGCCAAAGCGGCAATTTGAGCGGTATGGGTGATACAGAGAATTTGGTGTCCCTTGGCGCTCTGACGCAGAACCTGTCCGATCTTGCCGGCCGCTTTTCCTGAGACACCGCTGTCAATCTCATCATAAATGACAGTTGGAACAGCGTCCCGATCGGCCAGAGCATTCTTAATGGCCAAAGTGATTCGGCTCAACTCGCCGCCGGATGCAATTTTAGACAGAGGTTTGGGAGGCTCACCAGGATTGGTGGCAATGTAAAACTCAATGCTGTCCTGCCCATGGCTGGCAAGAGGGCCGCGGCTATGGCGAAGGCTCAGCCGAACGCCGGGCATATTCAAAAAATCCAGCGTATCCGAAATACGGCGATTCAGGTCTTCAAAAGCCTTCAGGCGTGTTTGCGTCAAGATTTCAGCGGCTTCCCGGGCCAATCCATAGAGACGCAACTTATCTGCCTGAAGCCGTTCGTAATGTTCCTGCGAAAATTGAATTCGGTTCAGCTCTTCCCTTGCCTTTTCTCCAAAGGCCAACACATCCTCTACCGTATCGCCGTATTTCCGCTTGAGTTTATAAATAAGGTCCAACCGCTGTTCGATCTCGTCCAGCTCGCCATCGTTGCTTTCATAATCTTCCAGGCGGGATGCCAGATCGGCAGAGAGATCCTTGGCAGTATAGTAGAGATCCAAAAGCTGTCCGGCGCCCTCAGACAAGCCGCTGTCCAGCTGGGCGGCGGTGTCCAAGGCATGAGAAGCTTCTCCCAGAAGATCTACACCGCCGGCAGCTTCATCTCCGCCAGAGAGAGCTGCGTAAGCGCGGGCGATCTGTTCTCGGATGGTAGAAACATTCGACAGAACTTTTCGGCGGCTTTCGAGGTTTTCTTCTTCGCCGGCCGTCAGGGCTGCATCGTCGATCTCGTTGACCTGATATTGGAGCAAATCGGTTTTGCGGCGCTTTTCCTCCTCATCAGTGACCAGGCTGTCCAGCTCCCGCTTGACGGCAATCAGTTCCTTATAAATTTTATAATAGTTTTGATATTCGGTTCGATTCTGGGCATAGTTATCCAGAATTCCCTCGTGGTGGGCCGGATTGAGCAGGCCCACAGAGTCGTGCTGACCATTGATATTAATCAGTCCGCCGCACAATTCCCTCAGGATGGCCGCAGTGGCCGGCATTCCATTGATGCGGCAGACACTCTTGCCCTCGGCGGTAATCTCACGGGTCAAAAGCAGTTCTTCACTGCGCTCATACCCTGCTTTTTCCAGACTGTCCTGGACAGCAACAGGAACTTCCTCAAAAGCGGCCCGAATCACGGCCTTGGAAGCGCCAGACCGCACCAGTTCACGTGAAGTACGATTGCCCAAAATGGCGTTGATGGAATCAATCAGGATGGATTTGCCTGCGCCGGTTTCACCGGTCAGGACGTTCAGACCTTTTTCAAAGTGGACATCGGCCTTTTGAATCACGGCCACATTTTCAATCTGCAAGTTGCTCAGCATGTCAAAGCCTCATCTTCCGCTTTTACTTGCGCACAATATAACGTTCCAACTCGGCGCTGATATTTTTGGCGTCTCGTTCGGAGCGAACCAACACCAAAAAGGTGTCATCACCCGAAAGAGAACCCACTACATTTTTCCACTGCATCGAGTCGAACACCTGGCAGGCTGCATTTGCCATGCCGGAATAGCACTTAATCATCACAATGTGCCCTGCATAGTCCACCTGCAGGACCGATTCCCGAAAGATGGTCTCAAATCGTTCCTGTACTTTGGGGTCATACCGGTCACTGTGACTGGATACATAGCGGTAACCTTCGTCGGTGGCGGCTTTCACCAGGCACAATTCGCGGATGTCCCGGGAAATGGTTGCCTGGGTGACCTCATAGCCTTCCTGATTCAGATATTCCTGCAGTTCCTCCTGCCGGCTGATGGGATGCTCCCGAATCAGCCGAAGAATGGCCTGCAGCCGTTCGGTTCGTGTTTTGGTATCTTCCTGCGGTTTGCGGCTCATGGGAATTCCGCCTCCTTTTCATCGTTAGGTTATCAATTCAGCGGGATTCCTGCACGGGGATGAAACGAAGGACCCGGACAGTGCGGAAGCATTCCGACTGCCGGACCCTTTTTCTTCCCCATACCCGCAGAATTATACAGAACAGGGCCCTTTACCCGAGAAATGATGTACAGAAAGCCCCGCTTCGGTCAGAAATTAAGTTCTGCTCCGCAGTTTCTGGTCAATGGCCTGGAATTGATCCGCCTTGCTGAAGGTAATCAGCTGAATCACCTGATCCGACAAGCGAACCATTGCCGTTGCGCCGGCTCGCAGCGGATAACCACTGTCCCCGTCGCAGCTGATAAAAACCTCATCGTCTGCAACCTGGCCGACACAGATATGGATTTTTCGCTCTTGAGCAAACACCATGGCCGGCGTTGCCAGACTATGGGGACAGATGGGGGTCACGACAATGCCCTTGGTCTGAGAATCCAGAATCGGCCCGCCAGCGGCCAGAGAATAGGCGGTGGAACCGGTGGGAGTCGCCACAATGACGCCGTCGCCACGGAAATGTTCCACCAGGATATCATCGCAGTAAACGCTGAAATCAATCGCCTGCTGGAGGCGTCCTTTGGTTACCACCACATCGTTCAGGGCGTGCCCTTCCCAATCTGTATCCCCCAGAACACGCACATACAAGAGCATTCGAGTGTCCAGGTTATATTGTCCATGGGCTACCGCGCTGAGCTTTGTCTCCAGCTCGTCCACTTCACAGGTGGCCAGAAAACCGCACCGGCCCAAGTTGATTCCCAAAATCGGCTTGTGATAGTTGAGGGTTTGATTTGCTACCTGCAGAATGGTGCCGTCACCGCCGATGGTCAGAATGGCATCTGTCTTTTCCAGGCAGGCAGCGAAGGGCAGATATTGCACGCCTGCAATATTGCAGCTGGGCCGCAAGTCCTGATCCATCAGGACCACGGCGCCATGCGTCTGCAAAATCTGAGCTGCCCGCAATGCCACTTCCCCGGCAGAGCTTTTGCCGGTGTTGGGCGCAATATAAACCGTCATGAAATCCACCTCCCGACTGATGGTCAGCGGTCAAGGGTCTGATGACTGGCTGTTACCACGGCAGCCGCAGCTTCCTCGCCCAATGTACAGGGTTCCGTGCTCTTTTCCACAAACATCAAATATTCGATGTTGCCCTCAGGTCCTTTGACCGGACTGAAATCCAGCCCCCGTACGGCAAATCCGTTGGCAGCAGCATAGCCCATTGCATTTATCAGAACCTCTTTGTGCGTGGCAGGGTCCCGGACTACGCCGTTTTTGCCTACCTTTTCGCGGCCTGCCTCAAACTGCGGCTTGACCAAGCAGACGCCAACAGCATCCGGCGTGGTTACTGCTTGAGCCACCGGGAAAATATGGTGCAACGAAATAAACGATACATCCACACTGAAAAAGGCAATTTGATCCTCCAGCTGATCGGGGGTTACATTGCGGATGTTGGTCCGCTCCATGTTGACCACCCGCGGGTCGGTGCGGAGGCTCCAGGCAAGCTGGCCATATCCTACATCGACAGCGTAGACTTTGGCCGCACCGTTTTGCAGCATACAGTCGGTGAAGCCGCCAGTGGAAGCACCAATATCCATACAGACTTTTCCTTTGGGACTGAGGGGAAAAACCTGCATGGCTTTTTCCAGCTTGAGACCGCCGCGGCTGACATAGCCAATGTCGTGACCGCGCACTTCGACGACGGCATCTTCCTTGACCATATCACCAGCTTTGTCCGCTTTCTGACCGTTCACATAAACGACACCGGCCATAATCATCGCTTTGGCGCGCTCCCGGCTTTGGATCAGGCCGTGCTGCACCAGATATTGATCCAATCGTGTTTTCAAGATAACTGCTCCTTTTTCTCTTCCAGGGCCTTCTGTACATCCTGTGCCAGGTGCTCAGCGTCCAAGCCAAGAATCACTTTCAACTGCGGTACCGTGGCGTGGGTCAATTTGGTGTTGTCCACACCATGATGGAGATAAATTCCCCGCCAGTTGATTTCTGTTAGACGGGCAATCAACTGCTCACCGATTCCACCCCGTGCGATACATTCTTCTGCAAATAGAATAACGTCAAAATGCGTGATTTCACGCAAAAAAGCGTCTGTAAAGGGATATATCTTTACAAGTTTGCAGACGCTGTTGGGAATATGATAAGAGTTCAAAAGCGCACTGGCGGCCAGGATATCTTCCACCTCGCTGCCATAGCTGACCAAAAGGACCTGTGCCTGAGGCATTTCCACCAGAAAATCGTATTCCCGGCCGGTGCATCCGTACTGGGCAAGGATGCCTGCTTCCCCGCCGCGTGGATAACGAATCGCCTGGGGACCTTTGCATTCATGCCCCAACAGCTTCACCATCCAATAACACAATTCGGCATAATTGGAAGGCGAATAGGTAGGAATGCCGATTTGGCTCAGAAAAGCAGGATCATAGATGCCCTGATGGGTTTCACCGTCGGCCGGAACCAGACCAGCCCGGTCGATGGCAAAAAGGACCTTGACTTGCAGCAAGTTTACATCGTGGATGATCTGATCGTAAGCCCGCTGAAGGAAGGTTGAATAGATAGCCGCCACCGGGATCATTCCCTGGCTGGCAAGACCTGCTGCAAAGGTCACTGCATGCTGTTCTGCCATCCCGACATCAAAGAAACGGTCTGGATAAGCATGCCCAAAGAACTGCAGCCCTGTGCCGTATTTCATGGCCGCCGTGATGGCGCAGATTCTGGGGTTAGCAGACGCGGCTTCACACAGTGCCTTTCCAAAGACGGTAGAAAAAGAGGCTGGTGCAGAAATTTCCGGGTCTGGAACATACCCTGGCACAGATGCAGAAACACCGTGATATTCTCCAGGGTTTTGTTCTGCCGGCTGATATCCCTTGCCTTTGATGGTCACCACATGCAGGAAAAGCGGTCCAGAACGAACCATTATATTTCGGAAGGTCTGCTCCAGCTTCAAAACATCATGACCATCCAGTGGCCCCAGATACTGGAATCCCATGTCCTCAAACATGGTGGAATCATACATGGACCGGCGGATGATGGTTTTAGTGCGGTGCAAAAAAGCCCGCAAAGGCGGACCAATCAACGGCACCCCGCCAAGTGTATCGCTGAGATGCCGGTTCATCCGAAAATATTTGGGATCAGCCCGCAGGTGCGTCAAATAGCGGGCCATAGCGCCTACATTTTTGGAGATGGACATCTTGTTGTCGTTGAGGATGACCATCAGATTGTTCAGCGAGGCGATGTTGTTCATTCCCTCGTAGACCATGCCGCCGGTAAAGGCACCGTCACCGATCACAGCCACCACCCAGCCCGGCTCCCCTTTGAGCTTTTTGGCCCAGGCCATGCCGATGGCCAGAGAGAGCGCTGTATTTCCATGGCCGGCAATAAAGGAATCATGCACACTTTCCCGCGGATTGGGAAAGCCTGAAATTCCATCCAGCTGTCGCAGATGGGCAAATCCTGCTTTCCGGCCAGTGAGAAGCTTATGGGTGTAGCATTGATGCCCGACATCAAAAACAATTTTATCCTGAGGCGAACAGAGCGCCCGGTGTAAGGCGACCGTCAATTCAATGGTACCAAGGTTTGATGCAAGATGCCCGCCGGTATGCAAGACACTGTCCACCAAAAAACGGCGAATTTCTTCGCATAGCTGGATGACCTCGGGTTCGCGCAAATGCTTGACATCCTCCGGCCCCGTAATTGTATCCAGAAGAGGTGTATCCATCCTATCGCCACCTATACTTCTATTACCCGATCATCGAGGACAGCGGGTACAGAAAGCCCACAACTGCCCCGACGATCATGCCTGCATAAACCTGCAGAGGGGTGTGGCCTACCATTTCCTTCAAGTGCATGTTCTGCAGGAAGGGAGAATGGCTTTCGCCTTCTTCCAGCCACATTTCGATGATGTTGTTCAAGACTTTGGCCTGCTCACCGGTTTCATGGCGGACACCCATGGCGTCGTGCATCGTGATGATTGCGATGACGCAGGCGATTGCAAACAGAGAGGAATGCACGCCCTCGACCCGGCCGGTGGCCACTACCATAGC
Organism: uncultured Faecalibacterium sp.; assembly: GCA_944385995.1. Lineage (GTDB taxonomy): Bacteria > Bacillota > Clostridia > Oscillospirales > Ruminococcaceae > Faecalibacterium. The sequence continues at coordinate 45,550 of CALWZL010000111.1, read as the reverse complement.
ACAGACTGTAGCACTGTGGGCGCTCGGCATGCCGCCGTCCCCCACCATTCGTTCCAGCTGGAGCTTTCCCGCCAGGATTGAGCTGATGCTGGTCTTGATCAGCTGCGCTGTCAGCCAGCCCAGAATCGAGACGGTCAGGATCTCATTCCATGTCAAAATATTCCGAATCAATTCCATCGTCCGCTTCCCTTCTTTTTTCAATCATATTCCTGCAGCGAAATTCAGCTGCGCCGCTCCAGCATGGCCATTGCCATCTGTTCGAGGAACGCTGCTTTTTCGCCAAAGGCCGTATGTACGGCCTCACATGTGTCCTGATTGACCTGTTGTGCCAGCGTCATGGCGCCATCCGGGCCATAAAGTGTCACGAAGGTCGTTTTGCCGTTGGCCTGGTCACTGCCGGCCGGTTTGCCCAGCTGCTCAGTGGTGGCAGTGGCATCCAGAACGTCATCGACGATCTGAAAGACAAGTCCCAGTCCATACGCGTACTGCTCCAGAGCTTCCCGCTGTGCTTCATTTGCCCCGGCAGCGGCGGCACCCATCTGGACGGCTGCATTGATTAAGGCACCGGTTTTGTTGCGATGAATTTGCAGCAGCTGGCTTTCGGTGGTATCCAGGACCTCGTATTTCAGATCCAGTTCCTGACCGTAGACCATACCGCGGCTGCCTGCACCCCGGCTCAAAGCCTGGGTGGCCTGCATGCAGACTTCCGGTGAGGCGGAGGTCTGGGCCACCGTCTCGAAGGCTTCTGTCAGCAGGACATCTCCGGCCAGCAGCGCCGTCGCCTCTCCAAATGCCTTGTGGCAGGAAGGGCGCCCGCGCCGCAGGTCGTCGTCGTCCATACAGGGCAGATCGTCATGGATGAGAGAATAACAGTGCAGCATCTCGACGGCAGCGGCAAACTGTTCCGCGGCAGTGACATCTCCGCCCAGCATATCACAGACGCTGAGGACCAGCACGGCCCGCACACGTTTGCCGCCGCCCATCAGGCTATAGCGGGCTGCCTGGCACACCTGGGATTCAGCCGGCAGATAGCGCCGGCAAGCATCCTCAAGGGCCCGTTTGGCCCGGGCAAGATAAGCATCATACTGCTCCTGGTAATTCATGTCTCTTCCTCCACATCTCTTTCTACTTCCGGCCCATTCTGGGCTTTTTCCGCGGCCGCTAATCGGCCATCGATTTCATCCATCTGCAGGGATACCTTGCCCAGGGTCCGGCTGCAGTATTCCACAAGGTTGGCCGCCTCAGCATACAGCTTGACAGATTCAGCCAGCGAGGTCTCTTCACTCTGCATTTTTACAAGGATATCTTCCAGTCGGGTCATGCCCTCTTCAAATGTTTTGGGTGCTTTCATCGGTTTCCTCCACGGCTGTGACAAGGCATTGGGCACGGCGGTGCGCTGTGATGAGCCGGATGGTCTCGCCTTTGGCCAACTGGTCCGCCTGCTGAATTTTGCCGTCCGAATCGGCAATCATTGCATAGCCCCGCGCCAATACCTGAAATGGATTCAGGGATGCCGTCAGTTGGGCCGCATGGGCCAGCTGACGGTTCTTATCCTTCCAGCATATGCGGCTGCTGGCGCGCAGTGTCTCACAAAGCGCCGCAAGTTCTGCTTCTCCTGCGTGAAGTTTCCGCCGCGGCAAGCCGCCAAACAGAGCATCTGCACAGACTTTGCATTTAGTATAGCATATTTCCCGACGCCTTTGCATATTTTCGTGTATATTTCCTTCGATTTCCCACAAATGACGCTGCAGCTCCTCCCGATCCGGGACCGCAAGCTCGGCAGCGGCTGAAGGAGTCGGAGCGCGGCAATCCGCCACAAAATCCAAAATGGTGTAGTCGATTTCATGCCCGATTGCACTGATCAGCGGTGTTTTGCAGCGGTACGCCGCCCGGGCAATGATTTCGGCATTGAATACCCATAGGTCTTCCCGACTGCCGCCGCCGCGGGCCACAATGATTTCATCTACGCCCAACCGGTCCAGCCGGCCGATGGCGGCGGCAATCTCCTCCGCAGCCTCAAATCCCTGGACATTGACCGGGCAGAGGATCAGCCGGACAGCAGGCCACCGGCGGCCGATGACGTTTTTGATGTCCTGCAAGGCAGCACCGGTTCGGCTTGTGACGAGGCCAATTCGCTCAGGAAAAGCCGGAAGCTGTTTTTTGTGCTCAGGCGCAAAAAGGCCTTCAGCCTGTAGTTTGGCTTTGAGCTGCTCCAGCGCCAACTGGGCCTCACCGATGCCATCTGGAAACATGGCATTCACATAGACCTGAAAGGCGCCGTCCCGTTCATACAAAGTCACACGGCACCGCACCACCACACGCATCCCCTCTTGAGGACGAAAGGCCAATCGCTGCGCATCGGAGCGAAACATCACGGCCTTGACGCTGCATTGGCCGTCCCGCAGGGAAAAATAACAGTGTCCACTCTTGGCATTCTGCACAAAATTGGCGATCTCGCCCCGGAGGGCGAGATCATAGAGGATATCGTTGCGATCCAGCAGCGTTTTGACGTAGCGATTCAGCGCAGTTACGGTGATTACTTCAGCCATAAGCCAGCCTCCCGAGCGGCAAGAATAGAAACCCCCATGGCATTGTCACTGGAATACTGTGCCGGTACAAACATCACACCCGGCAACCGGCGCTGAACCCATTCCCGGATGATATCACTGCTCATCACACCGCCTGCACAGACCACCGGTAGATCAGGATAGAGTTTCAGTGCAGCGCGGGTCATCTTGACCACCGTATCTGCAACGCAGAGCAGGCAGTATTTGCAGACATAGGCAGGACTCTTGCCCTGCACCAGGAGAGCGGAACACTGATTTTCCAGACCCGAAAGACTGCAGGTCATTCCTTTAACCGAGGATTTCGGTTTGATTTCCTCCGCACAGGTGGCTGCCAGGCGGGACACTTCAGCCCCAGCCGGAAAGGCGAAGCCCAGTTTAACGCCCAAGCGGTCCACCGCCTGCCCTGCGTATAGGTCACTGCTGGAACCCAGCCGTTCAATCCGCCGTACTGCATCACAGAGCAGAAGGTCGGTGGTTCCCCCTGAAATATGGAAGAGCAGTACCCGCTGTTCAAACAGCTCGGCTTCCTTTGCAGCAAAGAGGGCTGCCGCTGCATGGCCCTGCTGATGTGTGGTACGAACCAAAGGAATACCCCGGGCCAGCGCAAAAGCTTGTCCAGCACTGACACCGGCCAGAAAACAGGGCATATAGCTTCCTTCTGCCGGACGGGGTTTCTCGGAAACGCCCACCGCGTCGATTTGGGTCAAATCAAATTCATTTCCCAATTCGGTCAGCATGCCAGGCAGAGCGGCTGTATGGTGAAAGAGCGCGTCACTCTGACGCAGGCCCAGCTGTCCCTCTTTCACTGGCAAAAAACGCTTTTTTGCGCAAACAACCTCCCCGGCTGTACTGAAAACAGCCAGAGAGGTCGCATAGTTGCTGGTATCAATGCCCAGTGTATAGCTCACGACTTTGCAGGCTCCTCCTGTGCGTCGGTTTCTTCTTCACCAAAGCCTGCCTCCCGGGCAACACTGCCCAGCAGACCATTGACAAACTGATAGTCCTCTTCTGCGCCATATTTCTTGGTGAGCTCCACGGCTTCATTGATGGCGACGCTGGGCTTATGCTCAGGGCCGTACAGCATCTCGGCAATGGCCAAACGCAGAATCGTGATGGTCACACGGGGGATGCGCTCCATGGTCCAGCCTCTCAGATGGTCACGGATCAGATCATCCACCTCAGCGGAGTGGTCATAATAGGTGCGCAGCAGGCAGGCGCCGAAATCATCGACGGGATGTTCCTCGTCGTTTTCGCGGTTGGCATCCAACGCCTCTTCAAGGGGCAACTCGCCAAAAGTCTGAGAAAAGGCCAGCAGGAACGCATTCTCGCGGGCCTGGCGGCGAGGCATCTGATTTTCCATAATATTCCTCTCACAACATCAAAGTCCTCTCTGCAGGACGCTCCTGCAGAGAGGCCGGTTTTCTTTGGGTATTCTGTTCCGGGGTTATTCAGCAGCTGCGGTGGACGGTTCAGCAGCAAGCCCTGCAATAATCAGGTTGACCCGGCTGACCGTGACCCGCGTCATATTCTGGACGGCATTCTTCACGTTTTTCTGGACCTTTTCAGCCATGACAGGAACGCAGGTGCCAAAGCGGACGATCAAGTTCAGGGTAATATCTGCAGTGCCCTCCCGCATTTCCACCGTGACCGGCGACTGAATGTTGACGATCTCCAGCAGCTCTTTGGCTTTCTTGCTCTGCTGTCTGCCGCAGGAAACATCAGCCACTCCGTCGATCTCCAGTGCTGCACAGCGCGCAATCTTGGCGATGACATCGGTAGAAATCTGAAGGCTCCCGCCCATAAGATCCATATTCTGCATATCCATTCTACGGTCCTCCGTTCATTCCGGCTCGATTGAATGCTGTCGCTTGTATCAGGCTACTGCATACCCCGGCCTTTGTTTTAGTTTTGCCCCGCTGCGGGTCATTCCACAACCCATCCTGTGCCCGTCTTTTGGAGGCTTTCTGGATTGAGGGGCAATGAACCATTCTGCAGTTATTATACCATCCTTTTTTCATTTTCACAACACTCAGACCAGTAAAAAACTACTTTCATTCTGGATTTGACGGCAAGGCTTTACCGGTCTGTCGTTGATGCGTGCCCTTTCGCCAAAAGCAGATTTTTATTTTACCTCCACCACGGTGATATTCTGAGCCGTCACATTGCTCTTGCTCATCACGATATCCCGAATTTGGGCTACTTGAGCTGCGGTCAGAGCATCTCCTGATGTCATCACGGTCAAATCGGCCCGTCCAGACTGCAAGAAACACAGACAATCTGCAAAGCCTTTGGCCTTGATAAGGGTCTCAATTTCGTTTTCAGCATTGATATCCTCCAGATTGGCGGTCATCTGCGCGGTATACTCGGCTTTTTCTGCGTCGGACAGTGAGGAATCCTTCAGGGTTTTCTGGATGGTGTCCAAGGCTTCATCATGGGCTTTTTCACGCTTGAGACGGGCCTCGTCAAAGAATTGGCTGCCGGTGTCGTTGGCCACGCTCACCAGCTGGGCTTCGCCGTAGTTTTTATTGGCGGCGGAGGCGGCCTCTGCTTCGGTCAACAAAGCATCGGTTACCTGCCCCGAACTAGAGGATGAAGTGTCCGACGATCCGGACGACGCCGCAGAAGTGGCTGCCGCCGCGGTTTCCACCGCTACGGTGTCCATGTCCGTTCTGGCATACTGCCAGTTCAGGTAACAGGCCACCGCCAACGCGGCAGCCAGCGTCACAGCGGTGGCACGGCGGGTACTCTTGGCCATATTTCTCATACATCGGTTCCTCCCTCAGGTTCGTTGGTTGCGGTTTGCGCATTTGCAGAAGAATATGCAGGCGTCGGCACAGCCATGCGCCGACACAGGAAAAAGACCATCAGAATGTACTAACTGCGCTGTTCCACACAGATTCGGTTGGACGGGACATCCAACAGCGCGGAAACCAATGTGGTGATTCGTGCCTCCACCCCCACGTCGCCGCCGCCGTCACAGACAACCGCCACGCCACACACGGTGGGCAGATAGATCGTCTCCTCCAGAGCGGTGCCGTCCTCCAGCAAGACGTGGGTTTGCTGGCTCTGATCCCCGCCTGTCTGGGTATCCGTCGCATAAATTCTCTCCTCCCCGCTCTCCAATGTAATCATGACAGTGGTCTCTCCTGCTCCTTCGATTTGTTGGATCAGATCAGCCAGTTGGGATTCCAAACTGGCCTGATACGAGGCGGCTGTCTGGACCGTTTGGTTATCTTTCAAATCAACTGAATCAGATGACCCAGGCAATACTTCGCTCAGCAAGATCAGCAGCATAGCGGCCACACCCAAAACGACGGCCAATGAGGCAGACCGAGGTTTCTCCCTGGCCTTTTTGAACCAATCGGTGACACGTTCCAGCAGGGCCATTGCTTTTTCACCCTCCTTCCATCTGGTCGACCCAGGCAATGGCATCTGTTCCGGCTTCGAGTGATTCACAGAGCAGACCCTGCACGGCGGCGCGTTCCTGTTCGTTGGCTTCAGGAGCACATACCTCGACCCGGACCACCTGGATGCCTGTCTGCGATGGTTCCAGGATGATGGACAGTGTTGCGGTCAATCCTGTTTCCCTTGCAATCTGTTCTTCCATCTGGTCCGAAAGGCTGCGCTGCGCTTCCTGCAGGACGGCATCTTCCATCGTTCCGAAATGAGCTGCCGGCAGTTCAGGTGCTGCAAAAGAATCTATGCCGGCTCGCATACTGGGAAGAGCATGAAAAAGGGCTATTAAAATATATAGCCCGGCAGCAGCTTTTATGCACTGTCTGCCCCAGATGTCTCCCAGCAGACGACCCACCAGTTCGGCACAGATGCAGGCTGTACAAAAAACCGCCACGGCGGTTTTGAGTTGCTGCATGCTTCAGCCACCTCCCACCATAAACAGCAGCGCTGTACCCAGCACCGCAATTCCAAAAACCAATGCCGTTGCTGCTGCCAGCCCTTGTACAGCTTCTCGCAGGCAGTTGAATAGGGCGGCGCAGCGGTTGATTCCTGCGGCGCTGCAAAGCAGTTCACATCCAAAGAGAAGTACGGTATGAACCATCAGAATCATATATAAGGGCAGAAATTCGGCCGCAAGAAAGACGATGGCGGCAAACCCCAAACCGCTCTTGAGCAGCTGAATGCCACTTAACACGGTGCCGGCTGCATCGCTGAGACTTTGGCCAACGATCGGGATGGTACCGGTCAGGAGCTGTCCCAGTTGCTGACTGGTACGGTCGAGCTGACAAGTAAAAATCCTTTGCAGGCCTAAAATGGCTCCAAAGGCCCGCCCGGCCCAACCCAATCCCTTGCGAAAAACTTTTCCTGCACCGCGGCAGGCAGCAGGCAAAGCTGCCTCGGTACTGATGCAGCAGGCCGTACTGAGTGCCAGGTAACAGTGAAAAAGAGGCGGAACCCAACTGCTGAGAATCTGTGCCAGCAGACACAACCCACTCAGAAAAAGTCCGCCGGTGGCTGCGGCAGCTGTGGTTTCTCCGCCCAAAACCAAGACGCCTTGATAGACTGGTATAAACCCAAGGAGAAAGACTCTCCAGTTTTCCAATTTTGTACAGACTGTCTCGGCCAAACCAGCTAAAGAAGTCCAGCACAGCAGAGCCGTTCCGCCGGCCGCAGCGAGGTCCAAAAGATTCGCTTTTGTCTCCCCTATAAAAAAGGAAACCAGCATCACCAAAAGTAAAAACAATAGAACCTGTGCATAGCCGCCAACAGAATCACGGACGGTTTTGGCTATGTCCCCCGGCAAGATCTCTCGAACTGCATCCAAGGGATCTTGGACAAAGTCTTTGATCCCAATGGGAGTGTCATCCAGATAAGGCTGCCAGCTCTCACTGCCTGGCAAAAGAGCCTGTCCATCTTGGGTTGTATTCCCCGCTGCCTGCGCCATGGGGGACATCAAAGCCAAAAGGACCGTCAGCAGAACGGCCAGCACAACGCGCTTCAACCAGTCAGTTTCCATATCATTTCGCAGACCTCCTCCAGCAGAGGCCAGAGCGCTGCCAGGGTGATCACCCGCCCGGCAAAAGCGGTGCACCAGGCCAGTGCCTCAGCCTCGGCTTCCTTGCAGACTGCACAGGCGTAGTCGGTCAGCAGCAGAACGCCTGCACAGCGCAGCAAACTGGTAAATGCTACCCCTTCCACCCGGCCAGCCAACGCGGTCAGTCCCGTAATCATTCCCTGCAGAAAGAAGATCAGCCGCGCCAAAATGACAAGACCTGCTGCCAGAGAAAGCAGCATAGCAAAGGTCGGAGCCGGTTTGCGGAGCAGACCATACAGCAGAGCGGCCGCAGCGGCCAGGCCCAGAGTGGGCAGCAGACTCTCCATCATAATAGCAGCCCTAGAGGGCAAAAAGGGACTTGATGGTCACAAACAAGTCGCTGATCTGCTGTACCAGCATGGACAGAACCACCACCAGCCCCGCCAAAGTGGTCATCATGGCTTGATCTTCCCGACCCGAGCGGATCAAAAGTTGATTCAGCACCGCCACAATGATTCCAATCGCAGCAATTTTGAACACAAGGTCGATTTCCAAGCCTTTCATCTCCTTTGCATTTACAGCATCAATAATCCCAGCATTGCCCCTGCTGCCAGACCAAGACGCCTGTCCAGATGTGTTGAAAGCTGTTCTTCTTCTTTGGCGCAGGTCAGAAATCCATCAAATCGCTGAAGATAATAGTCCAGCCGGGCACATTCCTGTTTGGCGTCGGCATGGCCCAGATCGGCAAAACAGACAGTAAAACAGGCAGCTTCCTCTGTTTTAAGAGATTCAGGCGGCACCATTTGCTGGAAGCAATTTCCAAGGCGGAAAGTATTCCCGAGCGGACTGCCGGAGTCATATTCGGTTGCAAGCGTGTGATAAAGCTGTCCCAGATCGGTGCGGCGATAGGCAATTTCCTGACGCAGCCGGGTTAATAGTTCTGTAACAGCCTCCAGCGTGCGTCTCCGGGCGGTTAGCTTTTGCCTCCGGGCATCGCCCAGGCAGAAACCGCATACGGTCAACAGAACCGCCGCCGCCATCCGTAAAGCCATAGAATTCATAGAACATGTACTCCGCTGATCTGCCCGGGTGCTTGTCTGCCTGTGAGCTGAACGATAACCCGAAGCATTTTCTGGCTTTTCATATAGGCTACCTGCGGACGGCAGAGAGCTTCTTCCAAACTGGCTGCATGGAGGCTGGCGATATAATTCACGCCGCTGAAAAAACCTTGTTCCAGACTCTGCACTTCTTGCATACCGCCCAGCTCATCCAGAAGGATCACCTGGGGAGCAAGGGTGCGCAATGCCATCTGAACGGCCTGTTCTTTGGGCAATCCTGCAATAAAATCCACGGGGGGACGGGTGTAAGATGAGGATGGCGGCCAAAGCTCTTGGCGCTCGTCGATGATAGAGACTGCTTTTCCGAGTTCTGCCAAAAAGACAGCCATGCTCCGCAGCAAGGTGGTTTTTCCGCTGTCTGGTTCTCCGGAAACCATCAACCCAATGAAATGTTCCTGCAATAGTTGGGTGAGCTGTGGCGGTAAAACCATCTGTTTTTCGCGGGCAATTCGGATATTCAGAGAGTGAACTGCTTGCAGGACTACCCCTTCTTCTGGATGAAACAGATATTGCCCGCCTACGCCTACCCGATGCCCGCCAGGCAACGTCAAATAACCGTTGGCGAGTTCGTTCTGATGGGTGTGAACAGACCCGCCGCAGAGGGTATAAAGCACGTCTTCCATCTGAGCCTGGGTAGGCCGAAGTGCCTTCAAATTGGGCGGACAATTGGACAGACGCTGAACCGGACAGAGAGAACCACCCAGATTCAACCAGATTGGGCATCCTGCCCGCAGACGAACCTCGTGAATGTGACAAGTCATTTCCGGCCCAATCCGTGCCAGCGGTCCCGCCAAAAAGTCGGGAAGTGCCGCGATCGCTTGTTGGTATGAGTCCATTGCGTTCCCTTCCTTGCTCCGGTCTGGCCGGGTTATCACACTATATGGGACGGCCTGTCTTTTTAGAACTGCGTGTCCCAAAAATCAAAAAGACCGCAGTACGATTTCTGCGGTCGAGGTAGCATCATATGGGATTAAAAAGTGCCCTGCCCTATGATCCCAGTTGTTCGGCCTGGGTCAGCATCGTTTCAGCAAAAATGGCATAGCCGCGGGTGGGGTCATTTACCAAAACGTGCGTTACTGCCCCTACCAGGCGTCCATTCTGAAGAATGGGACTGCCGCTCATTCCCTGGACAATGCCGCCGGTTTCAGCCAGCAAATCCGGGTCAGTCACATGAATTACCATATTGCGGACAGATTCAGCGTCGGTGACCTTTTCAATCTCCACCTGATAGAGCTTGGCGGTCTGTCCTGAAGTGGTGGTCAGAATCTGAGCAGATCCCGTAACAACTTCCTGTGCAAAAGCCACCTCCATTTCCTGCCCTGCAAAATCGGTACGGGTTTCGCCGTATACACCATTCTCTCCGTTGATCTCAATGGTCCCTACAGCATGACCGCCGATAAATTTGCCTTTCAATTCACCGGGGCTTCCTGCTGTTCCCATGGTACAGCCAACGATTTCACAGGGAACAATCTCCCCGCTGCGCAATGCGATGCTTTGGCCGGTGTCCCCATCACTGATGGAATGTCCCAAACCGGCAAAGACTTCGTTTTCTTCATCGATGAAGGTCAAAGTCCCTACACCGGCAGAAGAATCTCTTACCCACATACCGGCACGCCATTCTGCTGCCACTGCATCCCAACAGGGCGTTAAAGTCGTCTGTTGTTGTTCACCGTCCCGAACATAGACCACCCGAACTGGCTTTCCGGCGGCGGCATCCAAGGCTGCCTTGACTTCATCGTTGCTCTCAGTGGTGGTGTCGCCAATACAGATTACACGGTCTCCCAGACGAAGCCCGGCTTCCTTGGCAGGATTCATGGGGACACCATCCGTGCCGTTGATATCGGTAAAACCAACAATGAGTGCCCCTTCTGAAAACATTTTGACGCCAAAAGGGGTACCGCAGACGGTGACAGTTCGCCGCGGCGTGATGACAGCCTGAACTGTTTTGACCGGAAAAACACCGCCGATGGACAATGTGGTCTGGTAACTTCCCACAGTCCGCGTGCTGACAACATTCTGGGTATTGCCGCTGCCCAGCGGTTCTATATAGGCAAAACGGGGCAGCAGCAACGCCTGCCCCGGCTCCAGGAGGATATGGTCGGGCAAACTGCTATAGAGCCAACCCAGGGCCGCCGCCGAAGCGGCCAGCAAATAGGCGGCACATGTGCGGCGAATGCGGCGGCCTTTCCCTCCCGTGGAATGATTTGATTTTCTCACGTTTGCGCTCCCTTATTATTTTGATTTCTGATCCATGTGCTTTTTTGCATTCCTATGTTGCGCTGCCAGAGTGTGCGCAGGATATAAGCCAGCAGACAAATTCTCCAGAGGGCAGCAGCCAGCCATAGCAACAATAGCAGTGCATCCAGACGAGAAAAATATCCCAAGGTCCAGGCCCGCAGCAACTCCAGACCGGTATAATCTGGATGGATGGCTCGGCCAAGTACCAGTTGCATCACAAAGGCATAGCCAGCCTGTACAACATAACTCCAACAGGGCAGCAAAACGCCGCGATGAATGTTTCGCCCTCTGCAAAGAAGGGGAAGGGCAAAATATTCGGGATAGAGCCGAACCGATGGCCAGCCGTTTTCCCAGAGGGAAAAACAATCTGCTGAAAAAAGATGCTGCCAGTACATTTGATTCCAGATACCTGCCAGACATGCCAGAATTCCAGCTGCCAGCAGCCACCAGATGGCACGGGCTGAACGGTCCAGCGCATCGGCCTGCATCTTCCAGGAGGCCAACAGAAGAACCGGCAAAACGGCGATCAAAGCATTGGACCCGAAATGATCCCGGCAGACCATCTGAGCGACAGCAATGGTTCGGCCCATCTCGATGGCAAACCAGACAAAAAAGCCACATCCGGCCAGTTTGGATAAAAAGTCCCTGCCGCTGAACAAATCAAACTTTTCCGCCAGGGCGCAAAACAGCCCGGCGGCAATGACAAGCCCCGAAGTGCTCAGAAAACCCAGTAAAAGTGTGCTGCGGGCCGTCCATTCTCCGGCAGGGCTGTAAAATTGTTCTGCAAGAGAAGCGGTAACCAATCCAAGTCCTAGGGCTGAGAGAGAAAACGTACTTCCTTTTTCCTGCTGCATCTCATCCCCTCCTCTGCCAAATGTTGAAGGGCTGGCGGGACATCCGGCGATAATCCCGGCGGATCACACCATCGTCGGCCAGTGGCTTGTGCGGAAAAGGATGCTGTGCCAGATAGGGCACCCCCATAGCGGATACATCCGACAAGCTGAACAGAAATATCAAAAAGACGCCGGCCAATCCCACAGGGCCAGCCAAACCTGCAGCGGTCACCACCATCAACCGCAGCAGCGTAGCGGGTTCATAAAGGGACGGCGTAATAAAAAGGGCCACCGAAGTGATGCAGGCCGTCAAAATGACAGGTGTGCTCATCAAGCCAGCGGCAATGGCTGCATCTCCAATGATGAGGGCAGCGACCAAGCTGACCGAGTGTCCCAGAGACTGAGGCATCCGGAGTCCGGCCTCCCGGATCAGCTCCAAAATCAAAATCACCATTACCATTTCAGCGAAGAGGGGCAGAGGTGTCCCCTGTTCGGCTGCGGCAATTTTGGACAGAAGCTGTGGCGGAATCAGTTCCGGCAGATAAACGGCCAGGCAGACAAAAATTCCGGGCAGAAAAATGGTCAGATAAAAAGAGACATATTTCAAGACTCGTATAAAGGAAGAGAAAAAAGCAGTGGTGGCATAGTCATCCAGACATTCAAAATTTTCTGCGAACAGAGCAGGCAGAACAAGAGCAGATGGACTGCCATTGACCAGAATGAGGATTTTTCCTTCACAGAGTTTAGCGGCGGCCACAGCAGGCCGTTCGGTATAGCTGACCGGGGTGAACAGTCGATATCGAACAGGCAACAGCCACGGGACAAAATAGCTGGAATCCAGCAGAACTTCGGGCTTTGCACTTTGGAGGATGCTCCGCACCCTGGAAACCATCTGGGCATCCGCTTTGTCTCGTTGATAGCAGAGGGCGTATTCGGTTTTCATGGCGGTATTGGCCTGGGCCACCTCCATCACCAAACCGTCATTGCGAATCAGCCGCCGCAGAAGGCTCAGATTGATGCGGAGCAAATCGGAAAAACCCTCCCGGCTGCCCCGGAGATTTCCCTCTCCTGACGGTTCTCCGATGGCGCGAAATTTAAGGTTTTGGACTGAAAAGGCCATCCCCTGCTCGCACCCATCCAGCAGCAAAATGGCAAAACCTGCGGTCAGCCGCATCACGATGTCATCCAGCGTGCGAACAGGTGTGCTCTCAGCCGGCAGGTCTGAATGGTGCATCAGATGATCGTAGACCTTTTGACCGGGAGCCGGGTCCTGCTCAAAATTGGTAACCTGGTCCTCTCGATTGACAGCATCCAACAGCAGCGTCCAGAGGGATGAAAGGCTGGCCATCCCATCCAGGAGAATAATGGCCGCCGGACAGCCGCAGATGCTGATTTGCTTTGCATAATAGTCGGCGGATGCGCCAAACATGGTATTGAGCGCCGCCAGATTTTCGCTGAGTTTTGTTGTGAGCTGCTGCATCCCTACACATTCACCGTCCTTTTCTGATTGCAAACCCATTATGCCCGAAAGGAACCGGGTTCATACTCGCTTCATTCCGACCCCAAAGGAGGACTCGTTCATTGAAGTTGTTGATCTTCCGCACCATATTGATTTATCTATGCGTTTTGTTCGCGATGCGTTTGATGGGTAAACGTCAGTTGGGGGAACTGCAGCCTGAAGAATTTGTCTCTACCATGCTGATTTCCAACCTTGCCTCGATTTCGATTGAGTCGGAGGAAGTCCCCATCACCGCCAGCCTGATTCCCCTGTTTCTGATTGCTCTGCTGGAGCTGCTGGGCTCTGTTCTCAGTTTTCACAGCCAGCGCTTTTCCAATCTGATGTCCGGGCGGCCCAAGACGGTGATTCAGGATGGTCAAATTGACCAGCAGGCCCTGCGGATGCTTCGCCTGACAGCTGCTGATCTGCTGGAAGCCCTGCGGGGTAAAGATATCTATGATCCGCGTGATGTGTCCTACGCCATTGTGGAAACCAACGGCAGCCTTTCTGTGGCCCGCAAACCATCCAAAGAGACAGTTACCCTTTCCGATCTGGGTGTGGCAGTCCAGCGGACCCAAGCGACGATCCCCTTTGTAGTGGATGGCCAGGTGCTGAATGACAATCTCCGTTTCTGCGGTAAGGACAGTGACTGGCTGGAACACACCGCCGCAGCCAACACCCTGATGATTAGCGAAATTTTGCTGTTGGTGGGCAACGATACCGAGGACTATTTTCTTCTGCGAAAAGAAAAAGGCACCCCAAACAAGGGCGCCGAAAAAAGGAGCTGATACCATGAAGCGGATCTGGCTGTGTCTCGCGATCGCAGTGGGGATTTTGCTGCTGACAGGTTACAGTACCTACCAGGTGCGAGCTTTTGCGGATGAGGTGAGGACGCAGGTTGAGACGGCATCAGATGCCCTGGACCAGGATGATTTGCCTGCGGCTCATCAGGCTGTTCTGGATGGAGCTGACCTCTGCGAAAAGATGTGGCGTGGCAGTGTCCTCTATCTGCGCGTCGAAGACTTTGTGGAACTGGAAACCAGTTTGCGGGCTGCCGCCAATTATCTGGCGGAGAATGCCGAAGAAGAAGCGCGAGGCGAATTGGGACGGGCAGCTTTTCAGGCGGAAAAGATCGATTGGCTGACCCGCCGCTGGCTGTGAAATTGATTTGTAAACGAAGAACAGCCCGGATGCTGTCTGCATCCGGGCTGTTCTTCGTTTGTAGTGAATGGCTCAGGACTTGCGGTCCTTCATCAGCTGTTCCAGTTCAGCAATGAAACTCTCCACATCCGCAAAGCGGCGGTAGACCGAGGCAAAACGCACATAGGCTACTTCATCGATCTTTTTCAGTTCCTGCATCGCCAGTTCACCGATCTGCACACTGCTGACCTCACGGTCATAGTTGCTGAGCAGAGTCTGCTCGATGTTGCTGACAGCCTGTTCCAGCTGTTCATAACTGACCGGCCGCTGTGCACAGGAGCGGAGCATCCCGTTCAGAACTTTCTGACGGTCGAAGGGCTCCCGTGAGTTGTTTTTCTTGATGACCATCAAAGGCAGCGTCTCCACGGCCTCATAGGTGGTGAACCGTTTGTGGCAGGCCAGGCACTCACGGCGGCGGCGAATCCGCTCGCCGTCTTCGGTCGGGCGGGAATCAATCACCTTGGACTCTTCGCCGCCGCAGTAGGGGCATTTCATAGGGTGTCCTCCATCATATCAAAGTGGTCCAATCAGATCAGGCAAGGAATCAATCCTTCTGCTTGTTCTTTCGACTGGTCCAGGTTACCCACGCCGAGGTAGAAACACACAGCGAGGTGTAGACGCCGCTGACCATACCCATCATCAGGGGGAACGCAAAGGTGAAGATGCTGTCCAGACCATAGAGCACCGAGACAATGCACATCACAGCCAAAGCGGCCACCGTAGTGATGGTGGTCATCAGGGTACGGCGGAGAGACTGGTTCAAAGAGAGGTTGACCAGCTCACCAAAGGGAGCCTTTTTGCCCAGAAGCTTGCGGTTTTCACGGATACGGTCGTAGATGACAACGGTATCGTTGACCGAATAGCCCAGGATGGTCAGCAGAGCCGCAATAAAGTTGCCGTCCAGCGGTGCACGCAGTACTACAAAGACGCCAAAAATCACCATCAGGTCATTCAACAGAGCCAGAATTGCCATGGCACCGCCAGTCAGGCCGCCGATATTCTTAAAGCGGAAGGCAATGTAAATCAGGATCAGGGCCAGGGCAAAGATAACCGCCACCAGACTCTTCTGGAGGAAGCGGGTGCCCATGGCCGGGCTGACATTGCTCAGAGAGAGCTGGGCGAAATGGTTGTCGGGGAAGCTCTCATCCAGATTGTCCAGCAGTCCGGTGACCTGATCAGTGGTAACTGTCTCACGGCCGGGCATCGAAATCTTGAGGGTAGCCTCACCGGTGGCGACATTTTCGCCGGTCTGGACGGTCAGGTCGGTGCTGTTTAGAGCGGTTTCGGCGGTCTGCTGGACCATCGAGAGATCCGGCGTGCCTTCATAGCTCAGGGTAATCATAGCGCCACCTGTGAACTCGGTGTCCATCTTGACACCCAATACCACGGCACAGAGCACGATGGCTGCCATCAGGCAGGTAGAGAACGTAAGGAAGGCCTTGCGCTTGCCGACAAAGTCGATCTTCTTGGGTTCCTTTTTCTCCTTGTCTGCACCGTACAGCCAGGGGTTCTGCAGAGCCTTGATGGAGGCAGCACCTGCAATCATCACGCGGGTGCAGAACACACCGAACACAAAGTTCAGCAGGACGCCGGTGAGCAGCGTATAACCGAAAGCATAGATGGTGCCGGCTGTCGATGCGCCGAAAGCAAAGAACACGAAGTTCAGCAGCCGGGCAAAGATACCGTCGGTAGGACCAAATGCACCCATCAGGACGATGGCCACAATCACGATGGTGACATTGCCGTCGATGACAGGGGTCAGGCCGCGGGCAAAGCCGCTCTTGAGGGCGCCGGGGAGAGATTTTCCGCTGCGCAGTTCCTCTTTGATTCGCTCTGCGGTGATGACGTTGGCGTCAACACCCATACCGATGGCCAGAATGATACCGGCAATGCCGGGCAGAGTCAGGGTGAAGCTGTTGAACACCGGGAAGTAGCCAGAGACAAAAGCCAGCGTTGCGGCCACCTGACCCAGCAAAGCCACACAGGCCAGAACGCCGGGCAGACGGTACATAGCAATCATGATGACAAAGATCAGGATGAATGCAATGATACCCGCATAGACCATGGCCTCCAGGCTGTTTTCGCCCAGGGTGGGGCTGATGGTGGAGTAGCTGTCCACCGTCAGAGCAAAGGGCAGTGCGCCGGAATTGATCTGGCGGGCCAGGGTGACCACGTCATCCCGGGTAAAGTTGGAACCGGTGATGACCGCCTTACCATCGGTAATGGCTGCATTGACAGTAGCTACACTGATGTTTTGATCGTCCAGCCAAATGCTGATGGTGCCGCCCTCCTGATACAGGCGGGTGGTAGCGTCGCTGAAGGCTGCCGCGCCATCTGCATCGAACTCCAGTGCCACATAATACTCAGAGGCACCGCCATTGGTGACCGGACCATATTGGGCGGTGGCGGTTTCGACGCTGGAACCATCCAGAATCAGGGTGCCGTCGGCACTGCTCCCCTCCCGGAAGGTCAGGTATGCGGTGGTGCCGATCTCCTGGATGGCCGCTTCGGGATCAAATTCGGTCTCGTCCGACTGCCAGGGAAACTCCAGAATCAGGCTGTCCTGGTTGTAGTCTGCATAGAGCTCATAGTCGGTGATATTCAGGGCAACCAGACGATTCTCGATGACCGACTGGGCCGCGTCGAGCTGCTCGTCGGTGGCATCAAAGCCGTCCGAAGGGAGGAACGTCACATTGACGCCGCCCTTGATATCCACGCCGAAGCGGATATCTGATACGCCCTTGATGTAGGTGGTGGTCACATCTCCGTACTTCACCGACACGCCGAAAAACGCGGTAATTGCAAATACCACGATCAGCAGCACCGTGACCACGAGATGCCATGCTCTGCCTTTTGTCTTCATAAAATTTTGGAAACCTCCCAATTAAATAACCTCCCGCCCGCCGGTTTCCCGGACGGACAGAGGAGATTTTTCAGGATGTATCTGAAAAGTCAAACAGGCCGAACATTGGCTGCAAAGCGCTGGGGGACTTTTCAGACCGGCCTCAAGCCAGAGGCTCAGGCCTTATTTGCGAGCAGATGCTCAACCGTGGCCAGCCGGGTGCAGATGGTCAGCAGCTCCGAGGCCTGCTCCACCTCGCTCAGGCTGGGATAGGTAGGTGCAATGCGCAGATGAGAATCTTCGGGGTCCTTGCCGTACGGGAAGGAAGCGCCGGCGCCCGTCAACACCAGACCAGCCTCCTTGCACAGCTGGGCAACCCGCTTGGCGCAGCCAGGCATCACATACAGGCTGATGAAATAGCCGCCCTTGGGATTGGTCCAATGGGCGATGTTGCCGCAGGGGGTCAGCTTCTGGGCAAAGGTGGTCTTGACCGCATCAAAGCAGGGCACCAGACGGCGGCGATGCTTGAGCATGTGAGCCAGCACGCCGGCCTTGTTTTTCAGGAAACGCACATGACGCAGCTGGTTCATCTTATCGTAGCTGATAATCATGACTTCAAAGCGCTTGCAGACATACTTCATCATGTTGTCGCTGCAGGCCAGAGCCGAAACACCAGCACCAGGGAAGGTGATCTTACTGGTGGAAGTGAACATAAACACACGGTCCTCATTGCCATAGGGCTTGCTCTCTTCCAGCAGGACCGGCGTCTCAATGATCTCGTCGGTCAGATGATGAACAATGTAAGCTTCATCCCAGAAAATCTTGAAATCAGGCGCGGCGGTCTTCATGGAAGCGAAGCGGCGCACCGTTTCGTCGCTGTAGGTATAGCCATCGGGGTTGGAATACTGGGGCACGCACCAAATTCCCTTGATGGTGGGATCTTCGGCCACCAGCTTTTCCACCATATCCATATCGGGGCCTTCCGGGGTCATGGGGATATTAATCATGTCGATGCCGAACTCTTCGGTGATGCGGAAGTGGCGGTCATAGCCAGGCACCGGGCAGAGGAACTTGGGGTGATCCACCTGGGACCAGGGACAGGGAGACTCAGGGAAGCCAAAGGTGTAGCCAATGCTCACCAGGAAATACATCAGCTGCAGGCTGGAGTTGCCGCCCACAAAGACGTTCTCCGGCTTGACGCCCATCACTTCGCCGAACAGTCTGCGGGCCTCATACAGCCCCTCCAGATTGCCATAGTTGCGGGCGTCGGTGCCGTCCTCAGCGGTATAATCGGTGGTTTTGAACAGATCCATCGCCAGATCCATCTGGTGAGGGCCGGGCTTGCCACGGGCCATGTTCAGCTTCAAACCCATGTTTTTAAAGTTCTGATAGGCGGTGCGCAGCTGGTTCTCCTCTGCCTGCAGTTCTTCGGTGCTCATCTCCAGATAATTTGCCATATCAAGTACTCCTTTACTATACTTTCTTTGCCCACGGCCGCAGCCTCCCTGCCAGAGGAAGTGCGGCAGAAATACCTTTCCATCGGCCGGGTCTGCCGGCACGATCCCAGACTTTATTATTATAGTACACTTTGCCTTGAGAAACAAGAATTTTACACGAAAAAAGCCCAACCGGAGGCTTTTGGGGTCCCCGGCCGGGCAAAGATTCCATGAAACTCAGCTCACCGAAATCTGATTTTTATAGCGCTTGCGGACGGCGCCGTATTCCATATGAGGTTCGCCGCCTTCCACGGTGTCCTGATCGATGGTGACCCGGACGATGGTGGGATCGCTGGGAACTGCGTACATCACCGGCATCAGGAGATTTTCCATCACGCTGCGCAGGCCGCGGGCGCCGCTCTTGCGCTCGATGGTCTTGCGGGCGATGGCACGCAGTGCATCATCGGTAAAGACCAGATCCACGTTGTCCATCCCAAGCAGGGCTTTGTACTGCTTGACCAGACTATTCTTGGGCTCCTTCAGAACTCGAACCAGAGTTTCCTCATCCAGGTCATCCAGAACGGTAATGACCGGCAGACGACCGATCAATTCAGGAATCAAACCAAACTTCACCAGGTCGTGAGGCTCCACCTTCCGCAGCAGAGCTTTCTGTGCATCAGAAGAATTGTCCTTCAAAGTGCTGCCAAAGCCCAGAGCGGAGTTGTCGGTACGGCGCTGGATGTATTTGTCCAGTCCGTCAAAGGCGCCGCCGCAGATAAACAGGATGTTGGTGGTATCGATCTGGATGAATTCCTGTTGGGGATGTTTGCGGCCGCCCTGGGGCGGGACGTTGCTGACCGTACCCTCCAGAATTTTCAGCAGAGCCTGCTGTACACCCTCACCGCCCACGTCGCGGGTGATGGAAGGATTTTCGCTCTTGCGGGTGATCTTGTCGATTTCATCGATGTAGATGATGCCAATCTGAGCCCGCTGCACGTCGAAATCCGCTGCTTGGATCAGCTTCAGAAGGATGTTCTCCACATCCTCACCCACATAGCCCGCCTCCGTCAGGGTGGTGGCGTCCGCAATGGCAAAGGGGACGCCCAGCATCCGGGCCAAAGTCTGTGCCAGCAGGGTCTTGCCCACGCCGGAAGGCCCCAGCAACAGGACGTTGGACTTCTGTAGTTCTACGTCATTCCCCTTCCCGCTCATGATCCGCTTGTAATGGTTGTACACCGAGACCGACAGGACCCGCTTGGCGTCATCCTGTCCGATGACATAC
This sequence comes from uncultured Faecalibacterium sp., assembly GCA_944385995.1. GTDB lineage: Bacteria > Bacillota > Clostridia > Oscillospirales > Ruminococcaceae > Faecalibacterium. The sequence goes on along the minus strand of CALWZL010000111.1, from coordinate 25,546 downwards.
TGATCCAGACCCTCCTTGATTTCTTCGGGGGTCATGATATTGATCTGAGCGGGCACAGCCGGCTGTATCCGGCTCCGGGCATTGGGAGCCCCGCCGCGATTGGGCCGGTTGCCGCTGGAGCGGTCAGGCTTTTCGCCCAGCAGATCGTAGCACAGGTTGATGCACTCACTGCAGATATTGACGCCGGGCCCGATAATCATCCGCTCGACTTCGTCCTGATGCTTGCCGCAGAAGCTGCAAACAAGATCTTTTTCGTTTTTATCTCTGCCGGAATTGTTATTTGCCATAGCTGTACTTTCCTTTATTGTGCGTTTCTGCGCTCAGCCAGCGGTTCAGCGTGTGGTGATGACATCATCCACCAGGCCATATTCCTTGGCCTGCAGAGCAGTCATATAGTTGTCCCGCTCGGTGTCCTGCCGGACCCGCTCGATGGGCTGGCCGGTATACTCGCTGAGCAGGCCGTTGATCTTGTCGCGCAGGTAGACGATGTGGTCGGCATGAATCTTGATATCGGTGGCCTGGCCCGAGAGGCCGCCCCCCTGCCCGCCAGCGATCAGAGGCTGATGGATCAGAATCTCCGAGTTGGGCAGAGCAAAGCGCTTGCCCTTGGTACCGCTGGCCAGCAGGAATGCGCCCATCGAGGCAGCCATACCCATGCAGATGGTGGAGACATCGCACTTGATATAGTGCATGGTGTCGTGGATGGCCATGCCTGCACTGATGGAGCCGCCAGGGCTGTTGATATACAGGCTGATGTCCTTGTCCGGGTCCTGCCCCTCAAGGTACAGCAGCTGGGCGACAACCAGGCTTGCAGAAGTATCATTGACATCCTCGCTCAGGACGATGATGCGGTCGTTCAGCAGACGGGAGAAAATATCGTAAGAGCGCTCTCCGTGGGCCGTCTGTTCTACAACATAAGGAACAAAACTCATAACAGTTCGCCTCCTGAAAATCAAATTTGTTTCGCGATTTTTGCAAAATTGACCGATGCGGCATCCTAAAACCGCCGCATCGGTCAATTTCAACAACATGTGCACAGGCAGTGTACTGAGGTACAGTTTCTGCCTTCGCTCAGCTCACCGGCGGCAATTACTCAGCGTCGGCAGCCTTCTCTTCGGCCTCAGCGGCCTTCTCCACGATATTGGCGTGGCTCTTGATGAAGTCGATGGCCTTATTGACAGCCAGGTCCTTCTTCAGCTCGTCCATGTTGACCAGCTCGCGGACCTTGTCCTCTTCCATCTTGTACTGATCGGCAATCCGCTTGATCTCAGCGTTGACATCCTCCTCCGAAGCGGTGATGTTCTCAGCTGCAGCGACAGCCTCCAGAGCCAGACGAATCTTGACCTGCTTCTCAGCCTGCGGCATGAAGGAAGCGCGGAACTGCTCCATGGTCTGGCCCATATACTTCAGATAGGTGTCCAGGTTCAGGCCCTGCTGCTCCACACGGAAAGCAAAGTCGTTGACCAACTCATCCATGCGGACATCGTACATAGCCTGAGGAATCTCGGCCTCCATGCCTGCGATGACCTGATCCACCAGAGCGTTCTCAACGGCCAGATCATCCTGCTTATCCAGCTGTTCCTGGTTGGACTTGCGGATGGACTCCTTGAACTCCTCCAGAGTGTCGTACTCGGAGCAATCCTTGGCCAGCTCATCATCCAGAGCAGGCAGCTCCTTGTACTTGACCTCGTGCAGCTTGATCTTGAAGACAGCGGGCTTGCCGGCCAGCTCGGAAGCCTGGTACTGCTCGGGGAAGGTGACGTTCACGTCGAACTCGTCGCCGGCAGAGTGGCCCACGACCTGATCCTCAAAACCAGGGATGAAGCTGCCGCTGCCCAGGGTCAGGCTGTAGTGCTCAGCCTTGCCGCCCTCGAAAGCAACACCGTCGGTGAAGCCCTCAAAGTCGATGTCGACGATATCGCCGTTCTGGGCGGCACCGTCACGGGTCAGTTCACGAGCGTTGCGCTCCTGCACCCGCTTGAGCTCGGCATCCACTGCCGACTCCTGCACAGTATGGACCGTCTTTTCAACGGTCAAACCGGAATATGCACCGATCTTGACTTCGGGCTTGACAGCAACCTTGACGGTCAGGGTTGCGCCCTGGTCGTCGCTGGCAGAATCCACAGTGACCTCAGGACGGCCCACAGCCTCGATGCCGGCAGCCTTGACAGCAGCCTCAAACTCGGTCGGGAACAGGTTGTTGATGGCGTCATACGTGAAGACATCGGGACCGTACATCCGCTCGATCAGGTGACGAGGGGCCTTGCCCTTGCGGAAGCCCTGGACGGTGTACTTCTTGCCCTCGGTCTGGAAGACCTTCAGGACCTCGTTCTTATAGGTCTCGGCATCGATGGAAAACTGCAGTTCGACCATGCTCTTCTCGAGCTTTTCACACTTGATAAGATTCATTTTGCTTTTCCTCCGCTCAAATATTGGTGCTGGGGCAGAGGCTCCCTCTCCCCGCATCTGCGCTGCGCGCCTATCTTCTTTTTCCAAACGGCGCTCGCGCCTTTGGGTACGACAATCGCGTCAGCGTTTATTATAACACGTTCGCTGCATAAAAGCCAGCTGTTTTTTGATATTTTGGGATTTTCTACTGGTTTTCCAGGTCATTTCATGTGATTTTATACGGGCAAAACCGCAGTCCGTCGGCGCTGACCAGTTTATAGCGGATGCCGTCCACCTCGCCCTGTACCGCAAAACGCAGCGCTTTGCCGTGCAGATGGGCGTAAAAACACCGCTGAATCCCATATTCTTTGAGGACAGCCACAATCTCGGGTGCATCGGCCCCGGTATAAACCGGCGGATAGTGGAGAAACACCAGCTTCTCCTTACCCGGTTCGGCCGCTTCCAGGCTGAGCCGCAGCCGCCCGATCTCCCGGTTCATCACTTTTTCATCGTGGGGCTCTCCCACATCAAACAACCAGCCGCGGGTCCCACACAGGGCATAGCCGTTCACTGTATAGGAGTTGTTGTGCAGCAGATGGAGACTGTTGAAGCCCTCCGCCTGAAAGAAAGCGTTCATCTTGTTGGCGGTAGACCACCAATAATCATGGTTGCCTTTCATGAGGAGCTTTTGGCCTGGCAGGCTGTGCAGAAAGGCAAAGTCCTTGCGGGTATCGGTCAAGCGCATCGCCCAGCTGATGTCCCCCGCCAGCACCACGGTATCCTCAGGCTTGACCAGCTTGCGCCAGTTGGTCTCGAGTTTTTCCACATAGCCATCCCAACCCGGAAACACATCCATGGGCTTTGCACCGCCCAGCGAAAGATGGGGGTCGCCCAGCACAAAAAGTGCCATTGGTTTCTCCTGTTCTAGTTTTTATTCCTGATAGCTCAGCGCCACACCGGCAATCTCGCCCGGATCAATGACAGCATCAAAGCGCTCTGCTTTCTGGCGCAGGCTGGCCAGGCTGACAGGGGCGGTGCAACCGGTAGACTGTTCCAGAACCTGCATGGCCTCAAAGTCGTTCTTGGGCGCAGCTTCACCCAGAGCGGCCAGCACACTGCGGGGGAACTTGAAAGGAGATGCAGTGGACAGTACCACCATCGGTACCTCTTCCCGCTTTTGCGCGCGGGCTACATGGAAGGCCACAGCGGTGTGGGTGTCGCAGAGATAGCCGTCCCGCTCCCAGCGGGTGCGGATTTCCTGGGCCACCTGGTCCTCCTCCGCGTAGCCGCAGGAGAAGGTCTCCTGGATGGCGGCCAGGGTCTCGGGCCGGACGGTGTAGCTTCCCTCCTGATTCAGGCGGCCCATCAGAGCGGCTACCTCGGCATCACTGCCGGTGACATGGTACAGCAGGCGCTCCAGATTGGAGGACACCAGAATGTCCATGCTGGGGGAAGTGGTCTTATAGAAGGTTCGCTTGGCGGTATAGGTGCCGGTGCGCAGGAAGTCGGTCAGGACGTTGTTTTTGTTGGACGCGCAGACCAAACGGCCCACAGGCAGACCCATCCGCTTGGCGTAGTATCCGGCCAAAATGTCACCGAAGTTGCCGGTAGGCACGCAGAAATCCACCTCCTGACCGAAGGGGATCTTCCCTGCCTTGACCAGCTGGGCATAGGCCGCAAAGTAATAGACAATCTGCGGCACCAAACGTCCCCAGTTGATGGAATTGGCACTGGAAAGATGAATGTTCCGCTGGGCCAGCTGGGCGGCGATTTCTTTGTCGGCAAAGACCCGCTTGACACCGGTCTGTGCATCGTCAAAATTGCCGCGCACCGCGTACACTGCCACATTGGCCCCTTCCTGGGTGGCCATCTGAAGGCGCTGAATCTCACTGGTGCCGCCGGTAGGATAGAACACAGCGATCTCCACGCCGGGAATGTCGTGATATCCGTCCAGGGCAGCTTTGCCGGTATCGCCACTGGTAGCTACCAGAATCAAGGTCTTTTCGGTGTGGTGCAGGTTGTGCTTTGCTTCTACCAGGAGCTTGGGCATCAGCTGCAAGGCATAGTCCTTAAAGGCGCAGGTAGGCCCATGCCACAGCTCCAGCGCCCAGGTATCCCCTTCCACCGGGGCAAGATAACCAGCTTTACCGCCAAAAGCGTCGCCATACGTCTTGGCGGCCGCCTCGGCCAGGAAAGCCGGGTCATAATCAGTCAAATACTCTTTGAGAACAGCGGCTGCCATGGCCGGATAATCCAGCTCACAGATGGCTTTGGCGTCCACCTGGGGGAAGGATTCAGGCACAAACAGGCCGCCCTCATCCGACAGGCCCTGTACAATGGCTTCCGAGGAGGTCACCCGCCGGCTCTGGTCTCTCGTGCTGAAAAACTGCATCTTCAATCGCTCCTTTTCAGTCCTGCGTCGTGTTGTGTCTCAACTTGCATCGAATGCGCTTTTTATAATATGTACGATCCAGTGCCCACTGTCAAGAGGCGTTACCTCTGCCACATCAAACCGGGTGAAAGATTCACTTTGGCCGGTCTGCTGCAAATAGTAGGACGCTGTCAGGATCAGCCGTCTCTGCTTGGCCTTGGTCACCGCATTGGAAGGACGGCACACCGCTTCCCGATTGGTACGGGTTTTAACCTCACAGATAATGATAACTCCATCCGGGTCCCGGAGAATCAGATCAATTTCCCCTTCCCGGATACGATAGTTGTGTTCCAATAAGGTGCAGCCTTGTCGGATGTAATACTGGGCGGCGGCGCGCTCTCCTCTCCTGCCCACCTCGGACCGATCCATTACGGATCCTCCGGCCAATAGCCTTGTTTTTTCAAAAAGCTGCGCCGATAAAAGGGTTGGATGCCATATTGGGCTATCAGCTCATAGTGGAGCTTGGTGGGATAGCCCTTGTGCTTGGCCAGCTGGTATTGCGGATACTGGCGGTCCAGTTCCAACATATACCGGTCCCGGCTGACTTTGGCCAGGATGGACGCTGCGCCGATGCTGGCGCTGGTGGCGTCCCCTTTCACCACCGGCTGGGCCGGCATGGCCAGGCCCTTAGGGCAACGGTTGCCATCTACCAGAACCAGGTTGGGGGTGATTTCCAGCTTTTCCACGGCCTCCCGCATGCCTCCCATGGTGGCTTGCAGGATGTTGTCACGGTCGATGATTTCAGGTCCTACAAAGACAATGCTGTAGGCCAGAGCTTTTTCTTTGATTTCATCAAAGAGGGATTCCCGTTTTTTTTCGGTGAGCTTTTTGGAATCGTTGATGCCCCAGACCGGTTTGGTGGGGTCCAGAATGCAGGCCGCCACGCAGACCGGGCCGCACAGCGGGCCTCGACCAGCCTCATCCACCCCTGCAAAGCAGCCGTGGACCTCCCGGATTGTATCATCATACGCGTAGAGAGGACGGGAGATTTCCTCATCAGTCCGGCGTTTCATTCCTCGGTGTCCTCCTCGACCTCCCGGCGGGGCGGACGTTCCAGGGTGATGCGCCCCCACTTGCAGGCCCGGAATTCATCCACCAGCATGATGGCGCACCGCTCGGTGTTGACTTCACCGCCCCGAACCAACAAGCCGCGCTTACGGCCAATGGCTTCCATCAGTTCATAGGGAGGCAGCGCCAGGGCGGCCTCGTCCAGCTTGTACCGGCTGGCCACCAGATCGGGATAATTCCGGCGGACTTCATCCAGAAGATTCATAGCCAGCTCTTCCACATCCAGAATATCATCCTTGATGGAGCCAATGAAAGCCAGGTTGGAAGCAGTGGTCTTGGAATCAAATTTTTTCCAGAGAACGCCGGGCATATCCAGCAGGTCAAACTTATCGGTGGAGACCCATTGTTTGCCTTTGGTGACACCGGGCCGGTCAGCCGCCTTGGCCCGGACCGAACCCGCAAAGGTGTTGATAAAGGTAGACTTGCCCACATTGGGGATGCCGCAGAGCATGATCTGCATTTTGACGCCGCCCATCCCCCGGGCCTGACGCCGGGCCAGCAGACCTGACAATTCTTTTTCGATGGCGGAGCGCACCGCCGCTGTGCCGCCCTTGCTCTTGGCGTTGATGGCGACGCAGCCGGCATCTGCGGCCCGGAAATACCGAATCCATTCTTCTGTAACAGCGGGATCGGCCAGGTCTGCTTTGTTCAGGGCATAAAGCCGGGGTTTGCGGGCAGTGATCCGCTCGATTTCAGGATTGAGGCTGGACAGAGGAATCCGGGCGTCCAGCAGAATCAGGCTGGCGTCCACATGCTGGATTTCCTGCTCCATCACCCGCAGCGTCCGGGCCATATGGCCCGGAAACCATTGGATGTTGTATTGATTGGAAAATTGAAGTTCTTCGTTGTTCACTTGACCACTCCTGCATCCTCAAAGGGCAAAAAGCAGAACAGCACTTTGCCCAGGATATCTTCCTCCGCAATGCAGCCGATGCTGGAAGAACGGCTGTCCAGGGAGGCATTGCGATTGTCGCCCATCAGGAACAGTTCCCCCTCGGGCACAGTATAGGGAAATGTAATGTCATAGCCCAGAAAGGTCGGCTCTGCGATATAATCTTCCTGCAAAACTTCTCCGTTGACGGTGACGGTACCGGAAGTGTAGTCAATGGAGATGGTATCTCCGCCCTTGGCAATGATGCGCTTGACCAGCGGCTTGCCGTAAGAGGTATAGTCATCCACAATCACCACATCGCCGCGCTGAGGGGTATAGCCTGCCCCCCAGACTACCAGCTTGTCCCCGTCCCAAAGGGTCGGGTTCATGGATGCACCGTCTACCTGGATGATCCGAAAAAAGAAGGAAAACAGCAGCACCATGACGACCAGCGCCGAAATCAGTGCTTCATACCACTCAATCACACCTTGTCCCGGCGTTTGTGCCGCCTCCATCTCTCGTTTTGCGTTCATCATCCATTCCACCCCGCATTCTTTTGACGTGTTCCCTGCTATTGTACCACACAGCCTGCCCCGGTAAAAGAGCTCAGCTGTGAAAGGATAAAGAAAAAAGGGACAACAAGTGTCCCTTTTCCCTTACGACCAGCCTGACAGACAGGCTGCGGATGATCAGATATCGCTCTTGACCTTGGCAGCTTTGCCGGTGCGGTTGCGCAGATAATACAGCTTTGCGCGGCGGACCTTACCCTTGCGGACAACGGTCACCTTCTCGACGAAGGGGCTGTTGACGGGGAAGACACGCTCGATGCCCACGCCGTAAGCAACGCGGCGGACGGTAAAGGTCTCAGCGACGCCGCCGTGCTTCTTGGCAATGACGGTGCCCTCAAAGGCCTGGATACGCTCACGCTCGCCTTCCTTGATGCGGACATCCACACGAACGGTGTCGCCAACGTTGAACTGGGGGCGCTCAGCCTTGATGCTGCCCTCGGAAATAATCTTCAGTGCGTCCATTTGATGATCCTCCATTTGTTTTAGACGTTCATACACGGCACATCTGCCGTCAGAGGACCGCCCGTTTAATGATTGTTTGTCATTAACCCCGCTGTGGTTTCAGCGGACACTAACGCCTAACTATGATAGCACAAACTCACCTGGAAAGCAAGCATTTTTGCCAAAAAAGCATCAGAAAATTTTGCATTTTCCCAGGGAGTCAAACATTCCGGCAGGCGGTGCAGAACGGCGTTTTGTTCGCTTTCAGCAATCCGGTGCGTAGAATCGCTGCTTCCGCCGCAGAAAGGCCAAACTGCTGCTCCAGAAAACCGGTCAACAGCGAGGGATTCAGGTTCAGTTCCTGGGCTGCCGGGAGACAGACAGCGAAGGATGTTTTGCCTCCTTCGGTGCGGCAGGCAATGGTGGGAATGTACTGTTTCAAATCGACCTGTTTGGAAGATTTTTTGCCCTTTTTCTCTACCATGGCCTCGGTCAGATCATTATACTGTTCGAGTTTGGGCTGAGCCGCCGCCGGATAGGTGATGGAGTAGCAGGCATAGGCAATCTCACTGGCTTTGTCACGAGCGGGTTCCACCTGAAAGACATGGATACCAGCCGGCATAATAGCGTTGAGCTTGTCCTGCCAGGCTTTGAAGTCTGGATCTTCCGCTTCTGTTTTAACGTCTACGCTTTCGCACAAGCTCTCCTGCCCCAACGACAACGGACAGGTAAACGTCATATAGATATGGGGATTGAAGCCTAGGGTGTGCCAGACCGGCAGACCGCTGCGCTTGAGGACCCGCTGCATCACCCGCTGCATGTCCAGCAGTGAGATGTAGGAGGCCTCATTCCGTTTTTCAAACCAAATTCTTACTGTAATCAAAGCAAGGACCTCCCAACAGATGGTTTGCACCGCAGCCGCCGCAGGCGCGGTTGCAGGGCTGCGTGGTCTGGGCTGCCAGGGCCTTTTTGTACTCCCGCACCAGATATTCATGAGTGACGCCGTAGTCCATATGGGCCCACGGAGTTACCTCATCCAGGCCGATGGACCGGTTGCAGTAGAAATGCGGATCGATGCCCAGATCTTCAAAGACCTTCATCCAGGTATCATACTGGAAGCACTCTTCCCAGCCATCGAAGTAACAGCCCCGGCGGTAGGCCTCTACCAGCGCCGGCGCCAAGCGGCGGTCACCTTTGGCAAAGACGCCTTCCAGGAAACTGGTCTTGCTGTCGTGATAGTTGACCTTGATTTTCCGGCTATGGACACTTTCCAACAGGTGTTTCTGTTTGGCCTGCAAAGTCTCAGCAGTGTCCATCGGAACAAACTGAAAAGGCGTATGGGGTTTCGGGACAAAGCAGGCACAGCTGACCGTGACCTGAACGCCCTTGCCCTTGGCATGGTCCATGCTGTAATAAAGGTCCACCACCTTTTGGGCGGTGTCGGCAATACCTTCGATGTCTTGCATGGTCTCGGTGGGCAGGCCCATCATAAAATAGAGCTTGACCGAAGTATATCCCGCTTCAAATGCAATACGGCAGGTCTTTTCGATCTCATCCCAAGTCACATTTTTATTGATGACATCCCGCAGGCGCTGGGTGCCGGCCTCAGCTGCAAAAGTCAGACCGCTCTTGCGGACCCGGGTGGTCTTTTCGATCAGGCTCTCAGAGAAGTTGTCCATCCGCAGAGAGGGCAGCGACAGACTGACATGCTCCTGGGGAGCCCAGCTGTTCAAATCGTCCAACAGTTCCTCCAACTGGCTGTGATCGGAGGTGGACAGGCTGGACAGACTCAGTTCCTCATAGCCGGTATTGGCACACAGATCCTGGGCAGCCTTGTTCAACAGAGAGGCATCCCTCTGACGCATCGGACGATACAGGAAGCCGGCCTGGCAGAACCGACATCCACGAACACAGCCGCGCAGCACCTCAATGCTGGCCCGGTCCTGAATGGCTCCCACCATGGGCACTACGAAATTGGTGGGGGGAGCAAAGTCGTTCATGTCCCGGATGATGGCCTTGGTTACCACGGCAGGAATGCCCGGCTCATTGGGGGTGATGGCCTTGACGCGGCCGTCCTCATAGTAAGTCACGTCATAGAAGGCCGGGATATAGACGCCGGGAATCTTGGCAATTCGGAGCAGCAGTTCCTTTTTGGAAATACCCTCCTTCTTCCCCTGCTCGATGGCGGCACAGATGGCGGGCAGCTGACGCTCTCCTTCACCCAACTGAATTACATCAAAGAACGCAGCCAACGGCTCCGAGTTGCAGGTACAGGGACCACCGGCCACAATCAGCGGCCAGTGTTCATCCCGGTCTGCTGCATAGAAGGGAATCCCAGCCAAGTCCAGCATCGCCAAAATGTTGGTATAGGACAATTCATACTGGAGCGTGAATCCTACCGCGTCAAAAGCAGCGAGCGGATCTTTGCTCTCCAGTGTGTACAGGGGCAGGCCCAGCCGCTCCATTTCTGCCTTCATGTCCAGCCAGGGCATAAAGGCACGCTCACACCACCAGTTTGGGTGGCTGTTCAGGAGCTCATAGAGGATCTTTTCCCCCAGAAAGGACATACCCACCTCATAGGTATCAGGAAAGCAGAAGGCAAAGCGGACATCCACTTTTTCCTTCTCCTTGTAAACGCTGCCTGGCTCACCGCCGGTATAGCGGCCCGGTTTCTGCACATGGCTCAGCGCTTCTTTCAGCTTCGGGTCAAACATCGGGTTCCTCCACAATCGGGATCATGTCCCGTTTTTATTTCGTTGATTTTCTTATTGTACTCTATTTCGGGGCAGATTGCAATTTTTCTTTCTTGAAAACAGCGCACCAACCATCTGTGCGCCGTCCAACGGCGGGATTGGCAAGAGATTGAACAGACCGGTCAAGACATTGGCTGCCCAAAATGCCGCGTCCCACACCGTGAACTGCTGACACAGCCGGATATACCAAACAACTGCCAACAGGGCGTTTGTACCGGGTCCCGCAGCGGCCAGCCAGAATTTCTGCCGCCGAGAAAGGAGATGGCCCCGGGTTTGCATACAGAAACCCGTCATGGTTACTTCGATGACCGGCAAACGGCGAAAGAGCAAGCAGAAAACCGCTATATGTCCGCATTCATGGAGGCAGGCCGCCAACAGACCGATCCGCAGAAACTGGCTGCTGTCAAAATAGAGCAGCAGATACAATAGACTACAGGTCAAGAGGGGATCACGAAAAACAACAGGTCCCGCCCTCAACCGGCGCGGAAAAAGACCTGACCTTTTCATAGGGATTTCTCCAGCCCAAGGAGCTCCGATGGATCATAGCGAATGGCCCGGTACAGCAGCTCAAAATGCAGATGTGGTCCGGTGGCCCGGCCGGTCTGCCCTGCTGTCCCCAGGATCTCCCCTGCCTGGACGACTTCGCCCGGGCGAACATAGAGATATTGGAGATGGGCGTAGAGGGTTTCTGTACTGCCTGTGTGGGCCAAGCGGATATAGTTGCCATAGCTGGAGCTTCGCCCGGCGGCAAAAACCACCCCGTCCATAACGGCCAGAACCGGCGTTCCCTCGGCACAGGCCAGATCCACACCGCGGTGAAAGTCCTTTTGATCTTCTCCCAAGGGGTCATCGCGCCAGCCATACCCGGATGAAAGATACCAGTTGCTCGTCCCAAGAGGAAATGCAAAAGAAGCATCGGAGGTCCGGCTTTTCAAGCTGCACCCTGCGGGGACATCCTGCTGTGCACAGGCTCGCAGGGCTGCAACAGCCCCACAGCACAGGAGCAGCCCGCACAAAAGAGCCGCCAGGCGACTTCTTGTGTGCCCGGCGGCCCTTTGACGGGCTGTCCATAACAATCTGGATCGATGATTTCGATGTATCCGCCTTGCCTGCATCCCAACGCCCCCTTTTCACCTGGGGCTATTGTATGCGGCGATGAAAAAATCCATGACAGGCCGATTAGTCTTTGTCACCAAACAGAGCTTTGCGCAGACGGGAAAGCAGGCCGCCCTGCGGCTGTTCCTTTACCACCACAATGGTTTCGGCAGGTTTGGAGACCTCCGCGGGTTTTGGTTCTGCTGGGGCCACAGGCTGCGGAGCAGGCTTGACCACAGGAGTTACAGGGGCAGCCGGCGCAGCCACAGGCTGAACAGGGGCTTTTTTCTCCCGCACCGGTACAGCTGTTACAGGTACAGCGGCTGCACTGCGGGCGCCGGTCCAGTCATCTTTCAACAGCTCATACATGCCCATCTGGCTGTTAATCAGGGGCTCACCAGGCGTATGTTTGACCTTCTGGTAGCTGCCGTCGGGCTGCATCTCGCGGGCGTTCACATTGTCGGCCAGCTGCATTTCCAGGATATCGCTCAGCTTTTTGACCAGCACCGGATCTTGAATCCTGACACCTACCTCGACACGGCATTCGGTGTTGCGGGTCAGGAAGTCGCCCGACGCAATAAAGACCCGGGTTTCCCGGCCATCAAAGAAGCTGTAAATGCGGGCATGTTCCAGATAACGGCCCACAATGCTGCGGATGTGCAGGTTCTCCGTCTTGCCAGGAACACCAGCCCGGACACAGCAGATGCCGCGGACAATCATATCGATGCGGACGCCGGCACAGCTGGCTTCTTCCAGCTTGAGGATGATATCGCGGTCGCTGATTGAGTTGTTTTTCAGGATCATGGACGCAGGACGTCCCAGCCGGGCAGCTTCAATCACACGGTCCATCTCGTCCAGCAGAACACTCTTGAACCGCAGCGGCGCTACCAGCATCTGGTCGGTTTCCTCAGTCAACTTCTGTACGGCCAGGTTCTGGAAAACACCCGCTGCCTCGGCACCAATATCCGGGTCCGAAGTGATAAAGGAAAGGTCCGTATACAGCTCACTGGTTTTCTCGTTGTAGTTGCCGGTACCAATCTGGGTGATGTAGGAATAACCTTCTGCACTCTTGCGGGTAATCAGCGTCAGTTTGGAGTGAACCTTGTAGTCCTCAAAACCATACACAACGGTACATCCGGCTTCCTCCAACTGTTTGGACCAGTCGATGTTGTTCTGTTCATCAAAGCGGGCACGCAGCTCCACCAGAGCCACTACTTCCTTGCCGTTTTCGGCGGCGTCTACCAGGGCCTGCACGATCTGGGATTCCCGTGCCAGACGGTACAGGGTCATCTTGATCGAGATGACTTCGGGATCCCGGGCAGCTTTCTTCAACATGGTGATGAAAGGCCGAATGGACTGGTACGGATAATAGAGCAAAACGTCATGTTTTTGAACTTCGCTGGTCAGACTGTAGTCGAGCGGCGGCAGCATGGGACGTGCCGGCGAATAGAACAGTTCGGCGTGACCGTCGTTCTCAATCCGGGTATCCAGCTTGTAGAAGAAGCTCAGATCCAGCGGGCTCTTCTGCTCAAAGACCCGGCGGTGATTCAGCTCCAGGCGGGCACAGAGCATCTTGATGATTTCAGGTGCCGGTGCCGGAGTCACCTGCAAGCGGACAGCGGCCAGCTTGCGGCGGCGCTTGAGCAGTTCGGTCATGATCTCACGATAGTCGATGTCATGATCCATCATGCCCTCTTTGACATCAATATCGGCATTGCGGGTGACACGGAACAGGCACTTTTCCAGAATGGTCTCTTTGGCAAAAACCATATTGACATAGTGGTAGACCATTTCCTCGGTCAGGGCAAAGTGTGTCTCGCCGTCCCGCTTCAGGAAGCAGAGCCGCTCCATCTGGCTGGAAATCGGGATGATGCCCAGGCTCATATCCCCTTCCTTTTTGTCTTTGAGCAAAACACCGAGATAGATCTCTTTGTTGCGCAGGAAGGGGAAGGGATGGCGATTATCTACAATCTGCGGGCTCAGAATCGGGAACAGCTCGTTTTGGAAGAATTTCTTCCAGAAACGCTCCTCTTCCTTTGAAATCTTATCAAAGTTGACTTTCCGGTAGCCGTGTTCGGCCAGCGCTTCCAGCGCCTTGTGATAGTACTTGTCACAGTCCATCTGCAGCTCTGCCGTCTTGGGCATGATGGCGTTCAGCTGCTCCTCTGGGGTCATGTTGGTCTTGTTCTCGGGCTTTTCTTTTTTGCCCTTGAGGTTGGCCCGCTCCTGCAGAGAGCCGACCCGCACCATGAAGAACTCATCCAGGTTCGACCCGTAAATGGCCAGGAATTTGAGCTGTTCTGCCAGCGGAACATTTTTGTCCTTGCCCAGCACCAGAACCCGCTGGTTGAAGTCCAGCCAGCTCAATTCTCGGTTGATAAAAATACTTTCTTCCTTCATTGTCCTCATTTCCCCTTCTGTCCATTCCATCAGCTCACATAGGCAAGCTGCGCCCAGTTCATGATGGTGTTCTGGGTGATTTCTTTGACCCGTGTTACATCCTCGACCCGCTCGTAAGGACCGTTGGCCGCCCGATCGTCAAGGATGGCCTGTGCTTTCTTTTCTCCGATGCCTGGCAGCGTACACAACGCCTCGAGATCGGCAGTGTTCAGGTCTACCCGTGCGGCATCCAGTAAAGTACTCGCTGCCTGCGTGCTCGCATTCTCCCCCACAGGCCAGAGAGGAGCCGTATCCAAAAAGGCCAGTGCCAAGATCAGCACCGACGCCGCAAGAGATACGGCCAGAAAGTTCTTTTCCTGTCTGCTTGCACGTTTCCCTTTCATTTTACTGTATCCTCTCCAAAAAAGAAAGCCCTCCGCACAAAGTACGGAGAACTTTTTACAGGAATTTTACCTCTGACCCTCGCTGCTCCGCACCAGCTGATAGAGATACTCGGCTGCAGCACCCTCGGAGGCACGGCAGCAGGTGATCTGTCCTGCTGCCAGCCGGACCTCGGGTGGAGCATCAAACGCAGCCACGCTCTGACCGGCCAGCCGCATCAGGTCCACCATCTGCCCGCTGCCTGCCAGCACCGTGACATTTTCCGGGGAGAGCATGGCAGAGGCACAGACCGAGCTGAAAGCCGCCCCCATATTCATGGCGTCCGGTGTCAGAGCCAGGCAATCGATGGCCAGACGTTCCTGACGAATCGGTGCGCCAGCTTCTTCCAATGCCTTTTCAAAGGTCTGGAGGGCCGGAATGGTCTTGGCGTCCTGATAAAGCAGGACCCGCAGAACTTCGGAACTGGATACGCCATCGGGTTTGGTGAGCAGATAAGGAGTCCACTCATGGCGGAGATGGCGTTCCAGGGCATGGTTCATCCGAAAAATACGGGTGGCCCCGTCTTTCATTTGGAGGGCGATGCCAATGCCGGGCGCGGCCGGCAGTTTGGTGAGAAAATCGTCTCCCATGGATACAAAGCTGCCCATCGGCTGCCCGCTGCCAGCAGCAAAGCTGTAGACCAGGGTGCCGCCGCAGAGCAATGCAGGCGCGGCCAGCGACACGCTGCCCAGAATGGTGCGCACCGCTTTGGGCGTTTTCTGGGAAAAAACAGTCAGGCGGCCGCCCCTTGCTGTGAACAACTGCAAAACATCCCGCAGCACCTGAGTCAGATTGCCGTCAGCACCCAGCATCAGTGCATCCAGGTCGCAGAGGACCAACGTGGATTTCAATGTCTGTTTCATGTTCGTCCCCTCCTTAATCCGGCCAGAAAATGGGTGAAATAATCGGGCAATTCACTGTCAAAAGACAGCCACTCTCCTGTCGCAGGATGGATAAACCCCAGTGTCTTGGCATGGAGACACTGTCCGTGCAGGCTGGTGATACAGTTTCGGGGACCATACACAGGGTCTCCTGCCACGGGATGGTGGATGGAAGCCATATGAACCCGGATCTGATGGGTCCGGCCGGTCTTGAGACGGCATTCCAACAGAGTGAACTCCCCCAGCCGTTCCAGCACGCGCCATCCTGTATAGGCGTATTTGGTGTGGGGTTCGCCTTCAGCGTAGACTGCCATCTTTTTTCGGTCCGTTTTAGAGCGTCCCAGATAGCTCTCCACAAAGCCCTCGTCCTCTGCAAAGCCTCCATAGACCACTGTTTGGTAAGCCCGCTCGACGCTGTGTTCCGCCATCTGGCGGGACAAACCAATGTGGGTGGCATCGTCCTTGGCCACCACCAATAAGCCGCTGGTGTCCTTATCAATGCGGTGAACGATCCCGGGCCGGATCTCACCACCTATCCCTGACAGACTACCCCGGCAGTGCCAAAGCAGTGCATTGACCAATGTTCCATCCGGGTTGCCGGGAGCGGGATGAACAACCATCCCCTTAGGCTTGTTCACCACCAGGAGATGGGCGTCCTCATACACGACATCCAGCGGGATATCCTGGGGAACAGCGGCAATGGGCGCTGCATCCGGGATTTCCAGCAGAATGGTATCCCCTGTCTTGAGTTTGAGATTTTTGGCTGCCTGACGGCCATTGGCCAGGACATGCCCGTCGGCAATTAGATTTTGGAGGGCGTTGCGGGACAAGCCAGTGTCTTCCCCGGCCAAAAAGCGGTCAATCCGCTGGCCTGCGTCTTCCGCCTCCACCGAAAATTCACGCTGCTCCATTGCTTACTTCTTCTCCTCGGGGTGCCGGCGCTCCTCCAGAATGATGGCCAGAATCCACAGACCCATGCCCACGCAGATGCAGACATCGGCAAAGTTGAAGATGGCGAAATCCATGAACAGCAGATTGATATAGTCCACCACACGGCCCTCCGCGATGCGGTCGATCAGATTTCCGATGCCGCCGCCCAGCACCAGAACCCAGGCCCAGCGCTGCAGCTGGTCGTTCCGGCAATGGGTGAACAGCCACCAGGCAATTACCAGCAAGCCGATGCCGGTGGCGGCAATCAGAAAGCCCTGTTTACCGCTGAGGAGGCTGAATGACATTCCCTCGTTGTAGACAAACCGGAGCTCCACCACATGGGGGATCAGCGGCATGGATTCCACCGGCAGAAGGTTTTGGACAGCCCAGAGCTTGATCGCCTGATCGATGCCCACCAGGACCGCAATACAGACAAGATTCAGGAACACAAACATAACATTTCTCCTGTGGGACGGCTGAGGCCCGCTGCATTCATGCGGCGGGCCCGCCCTGACAGTTTTGGCGTTTGCAAAGAACGGCGCTCCCCAACACGAAACCGAGGGAACGCCGTTCTTCTATTTTGACTTACATGCGGACTTGCATTCGGTCAGGCCATCAGCCCTCGATGACGCTGGCGCAGCGTGCGCACAGAGTCGGATGAGCCGGATGGGTGCCGATGTCTGCGGTGTACTTCCAGCAGCGCTCGCACTTATCGCCCACGGCGTGCTCGGCAGTGATGCCCAGACCTTCCACCGCAGAGGCGCTGCCGCCCTCGCCCTTGACCAGCTCGACGCGAGAGACGATCATCAGATCAGCCAGCTCGTCCATCGGGACACTGTTGAGCAGATCATAGACCGCATCACTGCAATACAGGGTGACAGCAGCTTCCAGAGAAGCGCCGATCTTCTTATCGTTGCGGGCCATCTCAAGCGACTTCTTGACCTCGTCGCGGACGGCGATCAGTTTGGCCCACTTGGCTTTGAAAGCGTCATCTGCGGCATATTCACCGGCGTGAGGCATATCTTCAAAGACCACATAGTGGTTCATGCCTTCCATCTTGGGCAGGAAGTCCCAGATTTCCTGGCTGGTGAAGCAGAGAATGGGAGCGATGATCTTGTCCAGAGCCACCAGAATCTTATACATGGCCGTCTGGGCAGCCTGACGAGCTGCGCCATTGGTACAGTACAGACGATCCTTGATGACATCCAGATAGAAGTTGGACATGGCTACCACACAGAAGTTATAAACCGCATGATAGACCTTGTTGAAGTTATAGGCAGCATAGCCTGCATCCGTCTCCTTCAGCAGGTCATCCAGAGCTGCCAGAGCCCAGCGGTCAATCTCCTGCAGCTGATCCACCGGCAGCATATCGGTGTTGGGATCAAAGCCGTCCAGGTTGCCCAGGATGAAGCGGGCGGTGTTGCGGATCTTGCGGTAGGCTTCGCTCAGCTGTTTGAAGATGTTCTTGCCGGCGCGCACATCCACGGTGTAGTCGGAGGAAGCAACCCACAGACGGATGATATCAGCGCCGTAATCCTTGATGACCTCGGAAGGCTCGACGCCGTTGCCGGCACTCTTGTGCATCTGCTTGCCCTGCTCGTCCACGACCCAGCCATGGCACAGAACAGCCTTATAGGGAGCCACACCGCGGCTTGCGACGCTGGTCAACAGACTGGACTGGAACCAGCCGCGGAACTGGTCAGCACCCTCCATATAGAGGTCAGCCGGGAAGTGCAGCTCGGGACGCTCTTCCAGAACGGCGCGATGGGTAGAACCGGAGTCAAACCAGACATCCATGATGTCGGTGTCCTTGGTCCACTCGGTGCCGCCGCAGTTCTCGCAGACCTCCCCGGCGGGGATGATCTGCTCTGCCTCGTATTTATACCAGGCATCCGAACCCTCTTTGCGGAACAGATCGCTGACAGCCTTGATGGTGGCATCAGTGATGTGGTACTTGCCGCACTTCTTGCAGTAGAAAGCCGGGATGGGCACACCCCAGGTGCGCTGACGGCTGATGCACCAGTCGCTGCGATCCCGCACCATGCCATACATGCGGTCATGGCCCCACTCGGGCATCCACTGGACGCCGTCGATGGCTTTGTAGACATCTTCCTTGAAGGCGTCGATGGAGCAGAACCACTGCTCGGTGGCGCGGAAGATGATGGGGTTGTGGCAGCGCCAGCAGTGGGGGTACTGGTGCTTGATGTGCACCTGACCCAGCACCACGCCGGCAGCAGTCAGGTCTGCCAGGATGGTTTTGTTGGAAGCCCAGACTTTCTGGCCTGCATACTTGCCAGCCAGCTCGGTCAGATAACCGCCGTCGTCCACAGGGACCGTGATGGGCACATTGTACTTCTGGCTGACGTTGAAGTCGTCGACGCCATGACCGCCGGCCGTATGAACGCAGCCAGAGCCGCTCTCCAGGGTGACATGATCTCCCAGAATCACCAGGCCCTCTTTGGGCAGGTAGACATGCTGATAGCGCATCATCTCAAACTCGGATCCCATGACAGGCTGGCCCACCACCTCATACTCGGTGATGTTGCAGGCCTTCATGACGCTCTCGATCAGGTCGGTGGCCATGATGTGGTATTCGCCATTGAACTTGACAAACGAATACTCCAGGGCGCCGTTCAGGCAGATGGCCTCGTTGGCGGGCAGAGTCCAGGTAGTGGTAGTCCAGATGACAAACCAGGTCTTGTCCATCGGGATGCCGTACTTGGCCAGTACGCCGTTGGGGTCCTGGGTAACATGGAACCGGACAAAGATCGAATCGCAATCGTCCTCGCCGTACTCGATTTCAGCCTCGGCCAGAGCGGTGCGGCACTCGGGACACCAGTAAACAGGTTTCAGACCCTTGTAGATATAACCCTTCTTGGCCATCTCGCCGAAGATCTCGATCTGGCGAGCCTCAAACTCGGGCTTCAAAGTCAGGTAGGGATGCTCAAAATCGCCAATCACGCCCAGGCGCTTGAACTGATCGCTCATGATGCCGATGTGCTCGGTGGCGAACTTCTCACAGATCTGGCGCAGGCCCAGCTTGGAAATATCTTTCTTCTTGTCACCGACCGAAGAAAGGGCCTTCAGCTCAATGGGCAGGCCGTGGGTATCAAAACCGGGAATATAGGGGGCTTTGTACCCGTCCATGTTCTTTTCGCGGATGATGATATCCTTGATGATTTTGTTCAGGGCAGTGCCCATGTGAATGTTGCCGTTGGCGTACGGGGGACCGTCGTGAAGCACAAAGGTAGGTTTGCCCTCGTTGTGCTTCATCAGCTCGTTGTACAGGTCGTTCTTGTTCCAGTCCTCCAGCATGACGGGCTCCTTCTTGGGAAGGCCGGCACGCATTTCGAACAGGGTCTTGGGCAGATGCAGGGTACTGTCGTACTGGGATTTTGTCTTAGGCACTGGTTCCACACTCCTCAATGATCTTTCTTTTGTGCGCACTGAGCGCGGCTGTGCCGGTTGTTCCGACACATGGGAAAAGCAGGGACAGGCGCTCGATGCCCCTGCCCTGCTGCATCGCACGGAAATCCGCGCGGGGATGTACCGTTATTTGCTGAACTGGACGCCCTGGAAGGCGGAGTAATCCACCTCAGCGGGGCGTTTCTGCTCGGGCGTCTTGAGCTGGCTTTCGTCCTTGTTCCAGAAGTCCTCATTCTGGTCGGCTGCCTGCTGCTCGGTTTGGTCATCTGCGGCAGCGTCGGCGGCGGGAACATCCGAGGCAGATTCCTCGGCTGCGTCGTCCTGGGCAGCCTCAACCGGCGCGTCAGGGGTATACTCAGGCAGACGGCTCAGGGATTCCACGTGACTGCGATAGAGATTCAGCACATCTGCCTTGAAACGAGTGACCTCCAGGCGAACCCGTTCATATTCCCGCTCCTCCAGCATACGCTGATCGCTGGCCTCTCGAACAATCTCGTCAGCACGGTCGGTGGCTTTCTGCAACAGGTCATTGGCGTCTCGAATGATGTCGTCGCTGCGGATGTTGGCCTTGTGGATGATCTCCTCCGCCTTTTGGTTGGCCTCTCGGATGACGTTTTCGCCGATTCGCTGGGCATTGATCAGCGCAGATTTCATAATCTCGCCGTCAGCGCGATAATCTTCGGTCTCCTTGGTCAGCCGCTGGTTTTCGCTCTGCAACTGCTGAATCTGCTGCTGCAGCCGCTCCAACTCGTCGGCGCTGCTCTTGAGCTGCTCCTCAATCCGGTCCAGGAAACGGTCAACCTCCTCGATCCGGTACCCGCGGAAACTCTTTTCGAATTGGACAGAGTGTACGTCCTGCGGTGTCAGCATACTGATTTCCTCCTGTTATTCTACTACTCGTACTGGAAGAACGCAACAATTTGTCGGTCCTTCCGTGTTTTGCCCGGAAGAGCGGTCAAGGCAAAGCGCCCTTTACCCCGAACCGTAAAAATATCTCCCTCATATACTGGGGCATGCACATTCTCGGTGGGCAGATGATTGATCTCCACCCTGCCGGCCTCAATCAAGGCAGCCGCGGCGCCGCGGCTGCAATGCAGCATGGCTGCCAACACCGCGTCAAGACGCAGAGAAGAGACAGCTGCCGTCCGTATCACGCGCTCACCCGGCGAAAGGTCGGGCAGCTCGTCCAGGGGCTGCAGGAAACAACTGACTTCGGCGCGGCCCACCTGACACAGCTCCTCACAGATCAGCCGTGCCGCTGGTTCCAGTGCGAACACATAGGCTGTGCCGGGCATACCGGCCGGAAGCACAATATCTCCCAGAGCCTCCCGGCGCAGTGCAAGCCCCATCAGGCTGCCCAGATAATCCTTATGAGCGGGCAGTTCCGACCCGGGGACAGCTCTGCATTCCAGGCGAACACAGGTCAATGGGTTATCTGTCCAGCTGTCTTCCGGCTCAATGGCGACAAGCTGCCGCTCTGGGCTGGGATGTCCGCCGTCCAGATGCCAACAGGTACATCCGGCTTTTGCCAAGGCAGCTTTGGCCAGAACCTGTTCCCTGTCACTGAGAAAGGAGGAATATTTGGGAATGCCGCGGGCCTGTGCCGTACGAGCCAGATCTTCTATGTGACGCATCAAGAACCGCTCTTTGTCATTTTGAGGCGGAATAAATCCCCGCACCGGGTTCCGGGCTGTGGAATCCTCAATAGAACGCGCCATTGTTCTCCAGCTCGTCCAGCAGATCACCCATGATATCGACATTATAAGGCGTGATAATGAAGGTGCTGTTGGCGACCCGCTTGATCTGGCCGTTGTTGGCATAGGCCACACCGGACAGGAAATCCACCAAGCGGCGAGAAACTTCCTTATTGGTGGACTCCAGGTTCAGCACAACGGTGCGCTTGTTGTTGAGGTGGTCTGCAATGGTGCTGGCGTCCTCAAAGCGCTCGGGCTTAACCAAGACCACCTTGAGCTGGGTGGTGGCGTTGATATTGACCACACGGTTGCCGCCCTTGGTGTTGCTGTCAGAGTTGTCATCATCGTACGAATCCGATGCGCCAAAACCGCTGTTGTTGTTTACCATCTGAGGCCCGTCATCAATGTACTGATCGTCGTAGCCGTCATCCTCACCGAAAAGTCCTTTTTTGATGTTTTGCATAAAAGACATGGATACCGCTCCTTTCATCTGCCATGCAGATGCCATTCGCCTTTAAAAGGGCCGCTGTCCTGCACAGCGGGACAGGCAAAAAAGAATAGCTTTTTATATTATCTGTTTTTTTGTTCCGGATGTCAAGGCATCGCGGCATAAATCTGGCGCGTAGATTGTCGAACCCACGACGGTGCGTCAGACCTCAGGACAAAAGTTTTCCGTCGTAGAGATTTTGTCCCTCTACAATGACCTGATCGTACAGCCGGACCTCGCTGATGGAGTTCTCCGTCCCCTTGGGGGCCACGATGATATAGTCGCCGTCTGTGACGAGGGGATGCTCATTGTCCACCGGATCAATCCGGCAGAAGCGGGCCAGATTGCCGAACTTGACATAGACGCCGGGGATGTAATCCTCTCCCGCCTGGCTGGAAGCACTGTCCGCACCCGATGCAGCGTCACTCTCCTCCGT
This sequence comes from uncultured Faecalibacterium sp., assembly GCA_944385995.1. Lineage (GTDB taxonomy): Bacteria > Bacillota > Clostridia > Oscillospirales > Ruminococcaceae > Faecalibacterium. The sequence goes on along the minus strand of CALWZL010000111.1, from coordinate 3,256 downwards.
CTCAAGGACATAATGGACAGCCGCCGAGGGGACCCGCAGACCGGTGGTTTCGTTGACGATCACTTCTGCCGAAGCCTGTCCCAGACGCAGCACATCCGCAGTGATGGAGTCACAGGTCAGGACAAAACGAGCTAGCCCGGATGCTTCATCGATGGTCACCTCGGTGAGGTTTCCTTCCAGGGCCTGGTTGGTTTGGCCGGGGAAGCGAATTTTCACAGTCTTGGTCAGAGGGGTTCCGTCGGCCCGCAGAAGTTTTTGTGCTTCCTTGGCAGTACAGACGCCGCAATAGGTCCAGCTGAAGCCCGAGACCATCTTGCCGGCACAGCCGCTCAGTGCAGCATCTGCACCGGCGTCCAAGTAGGTTTTCAGTGTGGTGACATCCATTTCCAGGATGTCACTGGCCGACTGGCTCAACTGGCGGGTATTGGCGCTGCGGACAAAATAGCCGGTCAGCGGTGCTGTAATCTGGGTGGGGGAACCCAAACGACTCCGAATTTGGTCTGCCGATGCCTGCAAAGCTGCAATCTGTGCTGCAAACCCGGATGCCTCACCGGTGACCACCAGGATTTTATTCTGGGCCAAAAGATAATCCTGTTTGCCGGTATCCAGATCGTCCAGCTGTCCTCGGTCCACCGCGTCCATCAAATCATAGAGAGCAGTGGTGCGTTCCTGAATCATGGAATCCACCTGCGGCGCGGAAACATTTTCTGCCCGCTGCAGCAAACTGATCTGTTCGTCCAGGTCGTTCAGCTGAGCCCGCAGAGTACTCTGATCGTGGTTGGTATAGATTTCTGCCACCACCGTTCCGGCGGAAACCCGGGCGCCGTCATCCACCAAATAGCCCAGATCCCCATTGCCGGGAATCAGGGTTTCGTTGAAGAGCAGCACACCATCTGCCTCTACCTTATCTTCCACAGTGGCGCTTAGAACCGTCTCGTAGGTATTGGGCGGATTGATAAGGTGCATGATTTGATAGCCCACATAAAACAGGGCGATCAGAAGCAGAATCGCGACGATTCCGCCCAAAATAGTCAGCCAGTTCCGGGGAGTCAGTTTCTCTGAATCCTTTCTCATCCAGTATCACCCCTTTTTGAGAAATGCGGCGGCCAGACTGGCCGCCTGTTCCACCAGGTCGGACGCATCGGCCTGCAGCCAGACGACCCCTTCCATATGCCGGAACCAGGTCAGCTGCCGTTTGGCGTAGCGGCGGGAAGACTGTTTGAGCTGTGCGGTGCAGTTTTCCAGAGAGGTCTTTCCCTCAAAGTATGGAAAGAATTCTTTATACCCGATGGCCTGCGCCGCAGTGCGATAGCTTTGCCGATGCGCATAGACCATACGGGCTTCCTCCAGGAGACCTTGTTCCAGCATTCGGTCTACCCGGGTATCAATCCGGCGATAAAGAACCGCCCGGTCTGCAAAATCCAGACCCAATACCAAAGAACGGTAAGGACGCTCCGGCGGAAGCGAAGCTGCTTTTTGTTCACTGAGGCGGCGGCCGGTGGCGCGGTAGTGTTCCAGAGCCCGCAGTACCCGGAGATGGTTGTTGGGATGGATGGCTGCAGCAGCCTCAGGGTCGGCGGCCTGCAATTCCGCATACATGGCGTCAGGACCGCGGGTTTCCAGTTCTGCTGCCAGCGCTTCCCGGAGACCGTCAGGTGTCTTTTCCTCGGCGAAACGGACACCATAGAGAAAACTCTGAATGTACAGCCCGGTTCCTCCCACCAGAATGGGCAGGTGTCCCCGCGCATCAATCTCATTTGTCAACTGACCGGCCAGTGTCGTGAAATCAGCCACACTGAAAGCTGTCTCAGGAGACAAAATATCCACGCAGTGATGCGGGACGCCCTGAGTTTCCTCCATGGTGACTTTGGCAGTCCCCACATCCAGACCCTTGTAAATCTGCATGGAGTCAGCGCTGATGATTTCTCCTCCGAATCGGAGAGCCAGTTCAACGCCCAGAGCGGTTTTGCCGGTGGCTGTGGGACCTACCACTGCCATCACCGGGCGTTTTTTACTCGATTCTGCCAAACTGCTTTTCCAGCTCCTTTCGGGTCAGTTTGAGAACACAGGGACGGCCATGGGGACAGAAAGGCGGAACTTCTCCCGACAAAATCTTTTCTGCCAAGGCCATCAGTTCCTCGGGAGAAGTTCGGTCTCCTGCTTTAATGGCGGCACGGCAGGACACAGAGTGGAGAACCCATTCGGTTCGCTCACTCAAGGCGTCCCTGCTGCCCCGAGCCAGCTTATCCGCGATTTCCACAAGCATGTCTTCCAGGTCATCCTGTTCCACATCGCTGGGAACTGCACGCAGCAAGACGCTGCTTCCACCGAAATCTCCCACCTCAATCCCTGCATTCTCCAGCAGAGGAATATTTTCCAGCAGTGCCTGCTTTTCCTCCGCTGAGAGAGAAACCACCAGGGGAGCCAGCAACAACTGGCTGGGCACGTCGCCATAGCTGGCCGCCAGTTTTTCGTAAATTTGACGCTCGTGGGCTGCATGTTTGTCGATCAGACAGAGTTCATCCCCGCGCTGTGCAATGATGTAGGTTTGGAAAGCTTCTCCCACATACGACAGCCGGACCGGTGCATCGGCACCGGGCAGTACAGTCTGTTCTGGCTGGACAAAAGATGTTTCAGATGCCTCATCGGCTGCCAATGCAGGTGCTGGCATATTCTGCTGCACGGTTTCCGTTGCAGGAACGAAATGGTCTTGTACAGGAGCTTCTGCTAGCTTCTCTGAGATTAGCGCATCTGGTTCTTCCAGGCTGATATCCAGCTTGGATTCCTGCTCTGCAGGTTGAAAACCAGGCTTGGACTGTTCAGCGTCAGGACTGTAAAGCATCATTACTTCACGCACTGGCTCTGCTTCTTCTCCCCACCAATGGGAAACCGCACTAGCAGGCTTGGCTTTAACAGGTCGGGATGCAGAAAATGGTTTGGATGCAGATTTGGGCACACCAGGCTCAGATTGACCTGGAACAACCGCCGAAAGCTCTGTGAAGCTGTTTCGCTTTACAATATTTTTTGACTTAAATTCGCTTGTTTTTTTCTGATTGTCTGCACCTGTGAAATCTGTTGCTTGAAAAGTTTCTTTTGGTGTATCTTTGGAAGAATCAAAAACAAAGCGGCGTTCTCCGCTGCCTGGGCTGGCTAGAGCCAGTTTGACAGCATGGTATACTGCATCAAAGACATCGTTTTCCCGGGCAAAGCGCACTTCTGTTTTGGCCGGGTGAACATTGACATCTACCAACTCTAC
>CALWZL010000110.1 GCA_944385995.1 uncultured Faecalibacterium sp. | reverse complement strand
GAAATGGGCTTTCTTTTTGCTTTTCTATGAGACAGATAAAGAAAAACGCCGCCCATCGAAGAATGGACAGCGTTTGCTGATTGCTGATTGTTTTGAACTGGGGTTGTGAGCGATTAGTCGCTGACGTAGGGCATCAGGGCAACGTGACGGGCACGCTTGATGGCCACGGTCAGAGCACGCTGATGATAAGCGCAGGTGCCGGTCACACGGCGGGGAATGATCTTGGCCCGCTCAGAGACATACTTGCGCAGACGAGCAACATCCTTGTAATCGATCTCGTCAATGCGATCGACGCAGAAGCTGCAGACCTTCTTGCGGCCGCGGCGCACGGGACGTGCGGGGCGAGAGCCTTCGTTTTTCTCAAAAGCCATTGCTGGTTTACCTCCTGTTTGAATTTTTCAGTCGAGATGGACGCTCAGAACGGCAGATCATCGCTGTCGTCGATGACGGCAAAATCATCGTTATCCCCTGCCGAATAGCTGGGGACTGCCTCAATCGAGGACGGACGCGCAGGCTGTGCGTTCTGACGGGGCTGGCTGGCCGAATAAGACGAGCCGCCCGCATTGCTGTTCGAGTTTTTGGGACCACCGAAATTGATGTTGTTGGCTACAATCTCTACACCGGTACGGTTGTTGCCGTTCTTATCCTGATACTGGCGGGTCTGAATACTGCCCTCAATGATAATCAGGCTGCCCTTCTGAAAGTATTTGCAGACGAAATCCGCCTGCTGGCGCCAGGCCACAACATCCAGAAAGTCGGTCTGGCGCTGCTCACTCTGACGAGAGTAGCTGCGGTCGCATGCAATGCGGAACCGTGCCAGATTGATACCGTTAGTGGTGGTACGAAGCTCAGGGTCCGCCACCAGGCGGCCCATGATGACAACAACATTCAACATAAGATGGGACTCCTTGTACTCTGTGGAATTAGTCTTCCTTTGCAACGATCAGAGAGCGCATGACACCCTCGGTGATCTTGTACACACGGTCCAGCTCGGCGGGGAAGTCGGGCTCGCTGGTGAAGTTAATCACAGTGTAGACGCCCTCGTTCTCGTCGTTGATGGGGTATGCCAGACGGCGCTTGCCCCACTCGTCAATGGAATCAATCGTGCCGTTTGCCTCGATCAGGGTCTTGAACTTGCCCACCAGAGCGGCGGTAGCCTCGTCATCGAGGGTGGCGGTGGTAATCAGCATGGTTTCGTACTTTGCCATTTTTGTGCACCTCCTTTTGGACTTAAGGGCCTCAAATGAGGCCAAGGATCCGCAAAAGGCTTTCTTTTGCGGGGCCGTCTTTACAGACAGCAATTTATTATACCAAGCCCAGGACAAATTGTCAATCACAATTTTCAGATTTTTGGAAAATAGTCAGGTCAATCCAATAGCGCTCCAGTTCTTCATCCCGTTCTGGCACAAAGACGGTGGACTCATAGACGCCGCCATTGGCCAGGATGGCCTTTCGGCTGCCGATATTGTCGGGCCGGCAGCTGATCAAAACCTTTTCCAGCCCGATCTGCCGGCAAAACGGCAGGGTGTCCCGCAGCATCCGGGCAGCGTAACCTTTTCTCCGCTCTGAGGGACGGACGGAGTAGCCGATATGCCCGCCATAAGCTGCCAGAAAAGCATTCAAAGTATGCCGCACCTGGATGGTGCCCACCATCTTCCCATCCTCTGGACGGATATACAAAAATTGGGTCGAGCGCACCCAATCTACCCCTTCGGGCAGAGAATCGTCGGCATCCCAAGACTGGCAGTAGCGTACCCAGTCCATAGGGTCTGTCATCCGGCGCAACGGTCCGCAGCCGTCCATCCGACTGCCGGTATCCAGGCATTCCCGGCGAAAGTCCGCAATGGCTCCGGCATACTCCAAAGCCGGACGCACCAAAAGCATGGACTTCATGTTTCTTCCCCCCCTTCTGTAACATCCATCCTAACAGAACCCGATATAAAAAGCAAGCCCTGCGCCGAAACGCAGAGCTGCTTCCTTCTATTATAATAGGATAATCAGAGCACACAGCCCGCCCCCTGTTCCCGCAGGGTGAGCAGATGGCAGCTGCCCGGTCCAAAAACGCTCTCTATGGCCACGCAATAGCGCTCCAGACACCCTCTGGGCACAAAGGCTTGGATGGTGCCGGCAAAACCGCCTCCCTGCATCCGCCATGCCCCGCCGGTTCCCTCCAGAATGTGCTGACTCAGGGCCAGGGCTACCGACAGTTCCTGCCGGGCGGGCGTGGAAGCACAGTAGACATTCTGGCACAGTGCAAAGGAAGCGTGGCCGCTCTGACGTACCAGGCTGAGAAACCGATCAAAGTCTCCGGCACGAAGTGCTCGGTCTTCTGCCAGGGTACGGGCATTTTCTTCAAAAAAGTGAACCGCCCGCAGGCAGGCTCGGTCTCCACATACGGCTCGTACCATTGGCAGCTGGGCCCAGAAATCCGATTCTGACACTTGCCCCAATACCTTACAGTCAAAGCAGCCGGCTACACCTTCCATCTCGCGGCGGATGGCGGCAAACTCAGCAGTCAATTCGCTATGGCTGCCGCGGGTGTCAGTTACGCAGAGAACCATCCCCTCGGGCAACAGGCCATCAGCGTGGATTTTCTCGATGCGAGGGGATTCCGTGTCCTCAAAGTCTGCAAAAATCACACCGCCCAGAGCACTGGTCAACTGATCCAGCATTCCGCTGGGTTTTCCAAAGTAGATATTTTCCGCGTACTGTCCCAGACGCGCCACCTGAATGGGGGTCAGTTCACAGTGAAACTCCTCATTCATCATAAAGCCCATGGCCATTTCAAAGGCCGCCGAGCTGGACAGTCCCGAGCCCCGCAGCACGTCGCTGGCGGTATAAGCGTCATAACCACCTATCTGTTTGCCCATCGAGGCGAATCCTTCCGCCAGGCCCCGGATCAGGCTGGCTGAATGGGTGGATTCCGACACCTGGGGATTGGGTTGGTCGAGGTCAATCACGTCAATCTTGTTGAAGCCCCAGGACTTGACCCGGATATAGTTGTCCTCATTCCGGGATGCAACGCCCACCAAATCCAGATTCACAGCAGCCGCCAGGCCATAGCCGTGCTGATGGTCGGTGTGGTTGCCTCCCAGCTCGGCCCGGCCGGGCGCCGTGTACAAATGCACCTGCCGTCCCGGACCAAAATAACGCTCAAATTCGGCCAGAGCTGCGCACCAGCGCACACGCTGCCGGGTCAGCACTGCTTCTGATGGACCATACAACCTGCTCAAAAGACTATCCCAAACACCCGATTGGATTTCCTGCCGCCGCTGTGCGCTTGTTGCCATAGATTGCCCCCTATGTACGCATCTCACCGTGATGGCCCGGCGCAAAGGCCGGACCGCATATCGATTATCTCGACGCAGCGCCTGGCCATGGACAAGATATACCGGGCCAGGCTCCGAGATCTTGCCTCTATTGTAGTCCATGCAAAGGCTGTTTGCAATTTTTTCCATGCGAGCAGACGAAATTTCGGCGTCAGTTCCAAAGATTTAAATGTACTTTTGTTGAATTTGCGCCGCAAGGTATGGTATACTGTTGTCAGTACGCATCAGTGCGGTCGTTCCGCTCAAAAAGGAGGCTCCTTATGCCGGAAGTTTATAAGCAGTCTTTCAAGCAAAATTATACCAACAACGTGGATCTTTCCGTCTTTAACTGCGGCTTGGAGCGCTGCGCGCCTGGCCACACCTGGGGGCCCGGTATCCGGGACCACTATTTGATTCATTTGATTCTGGCAGGCAAGGGAACCTTTCAGACGGGCGGCAAAACCTGGGAACTCATGCCAGGGGATCTCTTTTTTGTCCGGCCCAACCAACTGAATACCTATACTGCCGATGTTCAGCAGCCTTGGGAGTACTGCTGGGTGGGGTTCAATGGAATCAGTGCTCACAAGCTGGCTTCCCTGCTCCCCTTCTCGGATGAACAACCCGTCCACCACACCCAGCACCCGGAGGAAATGTACAACGCCATGGACAACATCTTCCGGGCACGTGGAATGCGGGTTCAGGATGAGACGGCCATGGTAGGCTACCTGTATCTTTTCATTGCCGCCCTCATGGAGGAAACCAGCGAGCGCAAGCCTCACAACACCAACTCTTCCAGCCAATACGTTCTGAACGCCATCAAGTACATCCAATTCAATTATTCTCACGACATCTCCATCGACGACGTAGCCAAGAGCGTTGGAGTCTCCCGCAGCCATCTCTATCGCGTCTTTATGAGCAACGTGGGCAAGAGTCCCATCGATTACCTGACTGAATACCGCATCAACGAGGCTTGCAAGCTCCTGCGGACCGGCAGCCTGTCCATTGCTGAGGTGGCGATTTCGGTGGGCTTCTTCGATCAGTTCTATTTTTCACGGGTCTTTAAGCGGGCCAAAGGGGTGCCGCCCAGCAAATATATGGCCGCCCAACAGGCGGAAACCGCTTCTTCTGAACCCGCCGATTCTGAGTAACTGCGTCCAGCTGCCCTAGGAGGAACCATGCCTTTACAGAAAAATCAAATCATTACACTTTCCATTGAACGGCTGTCCGGCGACGGCAGCGGCGTCGGACATTGGGAAGGGGAAACCGTCTTTGTGCCTGGCACTGCGCCTGGCGATGTCATCCGCGCACGCATCGTCAAAGACTGCAAGCGGTACGCCTTCGGCATTGTAGAGAGCGTTGAAACGGCTTCCCCGGACCGCATCCCAGTGGATTGTCCCGTGGCAGGTCCCTGCGGCGGATGCAGTTTGCGCCATCTGAACTATCAAGCGGAGTTGAAAGCCAAAGAGGCTTCGGTAGCAGATGCTTTCCGCCGGATTGGCGGGTTGGACGTGGCCATCCAGCCCATTCTCCCCTCTCCTGAGGTGGATCGTTACCGCAACAAGGTCCAATACCCGGTAGGACGGGACAAAAACGGACATCTGTGCATCGGCTTCTATGCCGGACGCAGTCACCGCATTGTGCCATGCACTGACTGCAAACTTCAGCCCGCCATCCTGAATGAAATTGGCGGTGCCTTGTGCGGACTGTTGGCACAATACGGGATTGAGCCCTATAATGAGGAAAGCGGCAAAGGACTTGTCCGGCATATCTTCCTGCGGCGTGGAGCTTACAGCGGTCAAATTATGGTTTGTTTGGTCTGCACCCGTTCCAAACTCCCTCATGCCGACGAAATTCTCAAACAGCTTTGCAGCCGTTTTGATACCATCGCAACGGTTTTAATCAATGTCAACCGTGAGAAGACCAATGTCATTCTCGGGACGGAAAATCATATTCTCTATGGGCCGGGCTTTATTGAAGATACCCTTTGCCAGGTGCCGGTCCAGCTGGGTCCTCTTTCTTTCTATCAGGTCAATACGCCCGGCGCGGAACAGCTGTATACTGTGGCCGCTTCCTATGCAGATCCTGGACCGGATGACCTGCTTTTGGATCTCTACTGCGGGATGGGCACCATTGGCCTGTCCATGGCAAATCGCTGCCGCGAATTGATTGGTGTTGAAATCATCCCGGAGGCAATCGAAAGTGCCAAAGCCAATGCTGCCCGAATGGGGATGGATATTGCCGCCAAAAGCCGCTTTTTCTGTGCCGATGCCGGTGCGGCTGCCAGCCGTTTGGCCTCCGAAGGACTGGCGCCTGATATCATCGTTGTCGACCCGCCGCGCAAAGGCTGCGACCAGGCCACACTATCCGCCATCGTTCAAATGGCGCCCCGGCGTCTGGTCTATGTAAGCTGCAACCCGGCCACCGCTGCCCGTGATGCCGCCATTCTGGCTAAGGCTGGCTACCAGGTGGAAAAAGTCCAGCCTGTGGATATGTTCCCCAGAAC
>CALWZL010000109.1 GCA_944385995.1 uncultured Faecalibacterium sp. | reverse complement strand
TCTTTTTGCACCGATGTCAGCCCCGCCGCATGATGTAGCGGGTGCTGCTCACATCGCGGGTGGAACATTGGATATGAAAGCCCATCTTCTGATAGAGGGCAATGGCCCCGGTATTCTTTTGAAAGACATACAGTAGAATGGGCTGGCTGGTTTCGGCGCAGCACTTTTGAATCACGGCAGTGCCGATGCCCCGACCCCGGAAGGCAGGGAACAGATACAGGTCGTCCAGTTCCATGGTGTTCGGGTCCATGGGGGAGAAATGGTAGTAACCCGCCTTTTCTCCGTCCGCAAAAATACAGGTGTATTCCTGAATCTGTCGTTCTAGCTTTTTGCGGACCCAAGCCAGGACTTCTTCGTATGAGATCTGGTTCTTATCCTCGTACTGGTCGATCAGTTCCTTGGCAAAGGAATAAATAGCATCTATGTCAGCTGGCAGCGCCGGTTGGTAGGTGAGCTGCATGGAACATTCTCTCCTTCCTGTTTTTACGTTTCTGCCTGGTAAACCGGCTGTCCTGCCAGGTAGGTGGCCCGGATGGGAATGGCGTGCAGGTGTTCAGGTTCGACCATAAAAGGATTCTGTCCCAGAATGACAAAGTCAGCCAAAAAGCCTGGAGCGATGCAGCCCTTGCAGGATTCTTCAAAGCTGGCTTTGGCGCCCGCGATGGTGAAACTATCCAGCGCCTCCTGAACCGTGAAAGATTGGTCAGGCAAATAAGGTCCCAGATGATCCCGCAAGGTAGTCCGTGTGACAGCGCATTGGATGCCGGCCATCACATCCGGCTGTTCTACCGGGCTGTCTGACCCATTGCTGACTGTCACGCCCTGGTTCATCAGAGTTTTCCAGCTATAGCTGGTGGAGGCCAAAACAGAGCCGACCCTTGCTTCTACAATATGGATGTCATAATCCAGAAAAATACTCTGAGCGTAGACATGTAGATGGAGACGACTGATTCGTTCCAGCTGGTCGGGTCGGGTGATTTGACAGTGGACAATGCCATGACGGTGATCGGCTCTGGGATGGGCTGCGATGGCTTTTTCAAGCGCATCCAGTACCCAGTCCAGACAGGCATCTCCGATGGCGTGGGTGGCCGTTTGAAGCCCATGCGCATGTGCAAAACCAATCATCTTTTCCAGAGTTTCCCGGCTGTAGACGGGCAGTCCACAGGTGGAAGGATCGTCCTTGTATGGACGGCTTAAAAGGGCAGTCCGTGCTCCCAAAGCGCCATCTCCAATGATCTTGACCGGACCGGTACGGAACAAGGTGTCACCCTTTCCGGTCTGTCCGCCAGCGTCCACAAAGGCGTAAAGATCTTCCAGCGAAGCGAAATTACACTGTTCGTTGACCCGCACGGTCAGCCGTCCTTCGGCTTTCAATTCCTGATAGGCCTGATCCACCATCTGCCAGGGGATGGACCGGAAAACACAGTAATCGTCGGTCTGGCTGCTGGTAATGCCGCGGCGATTCAGTTCCCGGCAAGCGGTCAAAATCATCTCTTTCAGTTCCTCCTTGTTGGGAGCTGGAATCGCAGCGTAAACGGGGTCCATGGCATTGTCAAAGAAACGACCGTCCGGTTCTCCGTCCACAAGACCAATCCGGCCGCCGTCCGGCTGGGGAGTCTGGGCGGAAATCCCCAGCAGCTCCAGAGCCCGGCTGTTCACCACCAGACAGTGGCCGCAGGCCCGGGTGATGCAGATTGGGACTTGGGTGGATACCTGATCCAGATCATGCCGGTCAGGCATCCGATGCAGATCCGAGAAAAGATCTTCGTTCCAGCCGCGGCCCATCAGCCAGGCACCGTCCCGCCGTGGGTGCTGTTTCAAAAAAGTCCGCAGGCAGTCCAGAAGGTCCCCCAGACTGCCGGTATGGGCAGCCAGCGGGGCCATCTGCATAGTATATCCCAATTCCAGCAGATGCATGTGACTGTCATTGAAGCCGCTGCAAACGAACCGCCCTTTTAGGTCGATCAGCCGGTCCCCGTCCTGCCGGCAGGCCAGCGCCTGCGGGTCACTGCCCGTAAAAAGAAACCGTCCGTCCTGTTCTATGAAAGCTTGAACCAGAGGCAGGGTACCGGTGTAAATTGCGCCATTGTAGTAGATTGTCCGCATGGTTTTGTCCTCGATATGTCGATGTAGTAGAAATATCTGGTGTGATTATAGTGGCCATGGACAGGAAAGTCAACCTGATCGAGCCAATGGCCTCCGTGAATTTCATTCAGTCTTCACAGACGGGAAACGGACCGGCCATATTGCTGCGGTATACTGACAGCATTCAGGACCGCAGAAATCGGCGAAGGAAGGACCGAGCCCATGAAACTTATCATGAACGGCATTGCCGCAGTGATCGCGATGGTTGTAGGAATTTTGGCGTTTCGGATGTACAAAGACCGCTGAAGTGGATGAAAATTCTTCAAAGGTCTTGACACGGTTGTTTGTTACTGCTATACTGAACATCGTTCATATTGAGGTGATTCTATGAATACTGTTGTCACATCCAAAGAAGAAATCCTCAAAACCAGCAGGGAATTGATCCAGCGGCAAGGCTGGGCGGCATTGAATGTCCGCTCGGTGGCTGCGGCCTGCGGCGTATCGGTGGGATCGATCTACAATTATTTTGGTTCCAAATCCGAACTGGCAGGAGCTGCGGTAGAGAGTATCTGGTGTGAAATTTTCCATCAGCCGGAAGACGATGCCGTTTTTCAGGACACCCAGGCCTGTATTTCCTGGATCTATGACCGTATGGCCTACGGGTGCAGGGAATACCCTGGCTTTTTTACCCTGCATTCCCTGGGCTTCATGCAGGAGGAAAAACCAGACGGCAAACGAATGATGCAGCAAACCTGGCGGCATATTTTGGACGGTTTGTGCCTGGTCCTCCGGCAGGATGCCCGGATTCGTCCCGATGCCTTCAATCAGCAATTTACCCCTGAGGTTTTTGCGGATGTTTTGTTTTCTCTGATGCTGTCAGCTTTGCTGCGACAGGATTATAATCCCTCTGCTGTTCTGGAAATTGTTCGGAGAACGCTCTATTGAGGTCGGCGCCCTCCCTGCTCCCGAGGGAGGGGCTTTTTTATCCCAAAAATGAACAATGTTCATTATTGGCTTTTGACATTTTATAAGGGAGGCCGGGTCTGATGCCGGAACAATCCATCGCGGCACTTTGGACCGAATTGGGTGCGTTCTTGCTTTTGGACTTTTATTGGATGCAGCTGCGGCAAGGTCATTTTGGCTGGTCGCAGTGCAAAATAAAACTGCAATCAAAGGAGAAATAAAGATGCAGGCAATTATGGAAACACTTTTTGACGTGGTCTATCTGACCACCGTCATCACCGTAGGCATTTTGATGATCCGGGGCTGCAAGGGCAATGCTCAGTTCCGCCTGTTTGGCTGGATGGCTGTGGTCCTGGGGGCAGGGGATGCCTTTCACCTGATCCCCCGGGCCGTGGCCCTCTGTACCACTGGTCTGGAACATTACACCGCAGCCCTGGGACTGGGCAAAGCCATTACCTCAGTCACCATGACGGTATTCTACGTGCTGCTCTACTATGTCTGGCGCAAGCGCTATCAGATCACCGGCCGCAACACCCTGACGACATCTGTGTATGTTCTGGCAGGTCTGCGGATTCTGCTCTGCCTGATGTCGCAAAATCAATGGCTCAGTGCTGACGCACCCCTTTCCTGGGGCATTTACCGCAACATTCCCTTTGCGCTGTTGGGATTGCTGGTGATTGTCCTGTTCTATCAGAGTGCCAAGGAACACCGGGACCAGGATTTCCGGTGGATGTGGCTGACCATTGTTTTGAGCTTTGGTTTTTATATTCCGGTGGTTCTCTGGGCGGATACGATTCCGGTCATTGGCATGCTGATGATTCCCAAAACTTGCGCCTATGTCTGGACGATTCTGATCGGATACCGCGCCATGCGCCGGGAAAACGCCGCCGCATAAAAAGCACGGTATCAGGTCAAATTATACTGTAAAGAATATTTACTTTGCAGAAAAACAGCACATACAGACGATTAAAAACGAAAAGCAAAAAGGGCACATCTCCCTTGCCCAAAGGGCCGGAGATGTGTCCTTTTTCGATGGTGCAGTCGGAAGGTATCAGAGAATGTCGATGTACTCGCCGTTCAAAGCTTTGTTCATGCTGCGCACCGCGCAGAACTTGCCGCACATGGAGCAGCTGTCCTCCTGCTCAGGGGCACGGTCTTCCCGGATGTGCTTGGCGGTTTCGGGATCGATGGCGCACTCCCATTGCTTCTCCCAGTCGAAGGTGCGGCGGGCGTCGGCCATGGCGTCATCCAGATCCCGGGCGTGAGGAACCTTTTTGGCGATGTCGGCCGCATGGGCCGCAATGCGGGAGGCAATGATGCCCTGTTTGACATCATCCACATTGGGAAGAGCCAGATGTTCGGCGGGGGTAACATAGCACAGGAAAGCAGCGCCGGCCGATGCAGCAATGGCACCGCCGATGGCGGCGGTGATGTGGTCGTAGCCGGGCGCAATATCGGTGACGATGGGTCCCAGAACATAGAAAGGAGCACCCATGCACAGGCTCTGCTGCATCTTCATGTTGGCCTCGATCTGGTCCATGGGCATGTGACCGGGGCCTTCTACCATGACCTGGACATCCTTGGCCCAGGCGCGCTTGGTCAGCTCGCCCAGCCGGACCAGCTCCTCGATCTGACAGACATCGCTGCCGTCGGCGAGGCAGCCGGGGCGGCAGGCATCGCCCAGCGAAATCGTCACATCGTATTCCCGGCAGATGTCCAGAATCTCATCGAAATACTCATAGAAGGGGTTTTCCTGCCCGGTCATACACATCCAGGCAAAGACAAGGGAGCCGCCGCGGGAGACAATGTTCATCTTCCGCTTGTGTTTTTTGATCTGGTCGATGGTCTTGCGGGTGATGCCGCAGTGAAGGGTGACAAAATCAACGCCGTCCTCTGCATGAAGCCGGACCACGTCGATGAAATCCTTGGCGGTAAGGGTGGCCAGGTCCCGCTGATAGTGGATGACGCTGTCATACACCGGGACAGTGCCGATCATGGCAGGGCACTCGCTGGTCAGCTTCCGGCGGAAGGGCTGGGTGTTGCCGTGGGAGGACAGGTCCATAATGGCCTCAGCGCCCATGTTGACCGCCGTCATGACCTTCTGCATCTCGATGTTGTAATCTTTGCAGTCCCGGGAGACGCCCAAGTTGACGTTGATCTTGGTGCGAAGCATCGAACCTACACCGTTGGGATCGATGCAGGTGTGGAGCTTGTTGGCGCAGATGACCACCTGGCCTTTGGCCACCAGGTCCCGGATCTTCTCTTCGGTGCGGTATTCCTTGGCGGCGACGGCTTTCATCTCAGGGGTGATGATGCCCTGCCGGGCGGCATCCATCTGGGTGGTGTAATTTCTCATGTCTTTGCCTTCCTTTCAAACATTCAAACCGATTTTATTCCATGTGCTCTGCAAAGGTTCCCCGCAGGTCAAATCCGTGGTGCAGAGGACCGCTGCCATGGCCCAGGTCCAGCATGGCGGCCAAAGCACCAGACAGGTAATCCTTGGCCCGCCGGATGGAATCCTCCAGAGAATAGCCTTTGGCCAGATTGGAAGCGATGGCCGAGGAGAGGGTGCATCCGGTGCCGTGGGTGTTGGGGTTGGCGATGCGCTTGCCGCGGAACCAGACCGCCCCATTGCCGTTGTACAACAGATCGTTGGCATCGTTGATGCTGTGGCCGCCCTTCACCAGAACTGCGCAGCCATAGGCCTGGAACAGGATTTTGCCTGCCTGCTCCATATCCATTTCGCTCTGAATCCGAATGCCGGACAAAACCTCAGCCTCAGGGATGTTGGGGGTGATAACGGTTGCCATGGGCAGCAAGGACTTTTTCAAGGTGGCGACGGCGTCGTTTTCCATCAGAGCTGAGCCGCTGGTGGCAACCATCACAGGGTCCACCACGATGTTTACGGCCTGGTAATGCCGCAGCCGCTCTGCAATGACCTCGATCAATGCCGCAGAAGATACCATCCCGATCTTGACGGCGTCCGGCCGGATGTCGTCAAAGATCATGTCGATCTGCTGCTTCAGAAATGCCGGTGTCACCTCGGAAATGGCTGTCACACCGGTGGTGTTCTGAGCAGTCAGGGCGGTGATGGCACTCATCCCGTAGACGCCGTTCATGGTCATGGTTTTGAGATCAGCCTGAATGCCGGCGCCTCCGCTGCAGTCGCTGCCTGCAATGGTCAATGC
>CALWZL010000108.1 GCA_944385995.1 uncultured Faecalibacterium sp. | reverse complement strand
AGCCGTAACGTGAGTGCGGCCAGAGTGTATGGTACCCAGTAAAAAGCGGGTAGAGTGGATGGTGCCCATTGTCACAAAGAGGCGATGTCGGATTCGGTGACGGCACGGGAGGGAAGGGTGCGGGTATCCTGGTTTTCGGGCAGGACCAGCTTGCCTTCGCGCAGGAGGGTGACCGCCTTGTCGTGGCTGGCTGCATTCCAGTTGTTGCCGATGATCTTCCAGTTGTTGTTGACATGGGGCTCGATGACGCCGCCCTTGACGGTCTGGATGTACTCGCCCAACAGCTCCCGGATGCCGCCCACGTCGCCGCGGACATCCATTTCCAGCAGCTGCGGCATGGCGTCGCCGGCGGTAAAGATGTCGGCCGCCGTCAACAGCTGGGTGGTGGCGCGGTAGTTGTTGACCGCAATCACAAAGCTGTCGCTGTCCTGCACCGGCCGCCCGTCGGGCCAGGTCAGATTCCTGATCCGGTTGCCGGGCTCCTGGGAAATGTCGATCTCATAGTTGACGCCCTCGAAAGCGTCGTACAGGTAATACCGGGTGGAGGGGTCAAAGGCGATGGTCACATCGCCGGGCTGCCAGGTCTTGAAGAAGGCCGCCGACCACTCCATGTAATCCCGCAGCTGCGCGCCGTTCATTTGCAGCTTGTACAGGGTGTTTTCGTAGGTGTAGATACTGGTCAGGTCGCACTTGCGGATGGTGCCTTCCTTCATCTGGCCGGTCATGGAAGTCATGGCCGTGGCCGAAACCTGGGCGCCGGTATAGTACAGCTGGACCTCGTTGATGAAATCCAGCAGGGCGGTATCCTGCACCATGGGGGACGGGATGTTTTCAATCTCATTGTCGGGGGCCATGTTGCCGCCCCGCAGCTCGCCGATGGCAATCACGGCATCCGCTTTGGCCCGCTCGTCGTAGGGGGCCAGCAGGGCCACCAGCTCGGGATCTGCCTCGTAATCCTTGATCTGGATGCTCTCGGAACTGCGGCCTGCCACCTTCCAGCTGCCATCCCACTGGCGCTGAAGCTGAAGGTGGATGTCCGCCATGGTGGCGCCGGCATTCTTGTTCTCCACCACCAGGACGCCGTTGATCTCCTGGCCGGGGATCTCCTTGTGGCCGTGGGCCGCCACGATGACATCAAACTCGGGGCAGGCGTTGGCCAGATCGGTGACGCCCGAACCGGACACGCCGTACTCGTTCTCGGTGTCCATGTGCATGACGCCAATCAGCACGTCCACCTGATCCTGGATCTGATCGATGATTCTGCGGCACTCGTCCACCGGATTGGTGACGGTCCAGCCGGCCAGGTTGACGGCGTCCCACCGGGTGATGTTGGGGGTGACCATGCCGATCACGCCGATCTTGACATCCTTCTTCTTGAGGATGGTGTAGCCGTCGGCCAGCGGCGTGCCGTCGGGGGCATAGACGTTGCCGGTCAGGACCTTGGCATCCTGCTGGGCCATCACCTTTTGGGTGACATCCAGGCCATAGTTGTACTCGTGGTTGCCCGGCACCCAGATGTCATAGCCGATGGCGTTCATGGCCGCCACCATGGGGTGCACGTCGTCGTTCAGGAAAAGCTGGGCCGAATTGCCCTGGATGGTGTCGCCTGCATCAATCACCAGGGTATCGGCGGTGCGGAGCTCCTTGATGGCTGCGGCCTGCTGGGCTACGCTGCCGCTGGTGTCGGCCTTGTTGGCCGCGTAGTCCCATGGATCAAATTTGCCGTGGGTGTCGCTGGTGGCCAGGATCTGCAAATCCATGCTGAAAGGCCAGAAACAGGCCGACGCCGAAGGAGCAAGGCCGGTGATGGTTGCAGCGGTGGCGGTGACACCGGCTGCGCGCATAAAAGTACGCCGGGAGATCATTTTTTCTTTCATAACTTCCTCACTTCCTGAAACTCAGGCCAATGACTTTTTTGTGAAAGTCGGACTGTTTCAAGTATAAAGGGTACAGCCCGGTTTTGCAATCGGTTTTTCTGTAAAATTGTGGTATGATTTTTTGTATATCCCTACAAAGGCCTCTTTTTGCTTACGAAACGCAAGTGGTGCCCCGCCTTTGTTCGCTGAAAGTCCCGTCCTCTTTTCACAAAAAAGCCCCCGCCCTTTCGTTCAGAAAGGACAGGGGTTTTGGTGTCGCAAGTGCTTATTTCTTGTCGTCAGCGGCGGTACCGTCGGCGGGCAAAGCCTTGGGCGCGGCGCCGGGCAGGGCCCGGGCGGCATTCTGGAGGGAGAGGAACTCGGCGGCGTCATCGGGGACATCGTCCAGGTCGTCGCCGCCCACGTCCACCACGCGGGGCATCCGCTTGAAGAATACATCGTACATCATGGGGACGATGTACAGGGTCATGAAGGTGGCATAGGCCAGGCCGCCGATGATGACCACCGCCATACTGCTCATGAGCTGGCTGGCCATGTCGTCGCTGAACAGGACCATCACCATGCCCAGGATGGTGGTGAGGGCGGTCATCAGGATGGGACGCATCCGGGTGCGGCCGGTGGCCACCAGGGCTTCGCGGCGGTCCATCCCGCCCAGGCGGAGCTGGTTGGTGTAGTCCACGAAGAGGATGCCGTTGTTGACGACGGTGCCCATCAGGACGA
>CALWZL010000107.1 GCA_944385995.1 uncultured Faecalibacterium sp. | reverse complement strand
TCGCGGCGCTTGTAGAACATGCCCAGGTTGCAGCCCAGGACGCTGGAGAAGTACATATTCCGGTTCATGGCGCCTTCGTCGGGGCTGACCACCATGAAGTCCTTCTTGTCAAAGGACAGGTCCGGCATCTTGCGCAGCAGGCTCTTGAGAACCTGGTAGGTGGGCATTGCATTGTCAAAGCTCAGCAGGGGGACGGCGTTCTGGACGCGGGGATCGTGGGCGTCAAAGGTGATGATGTTCTTGACGCCCATGTTCTGCAGCTCCTGGAGGGCCACAGCGCAGTCCAGGCTCTCGCGCACTTCGCGGCGGTGCTGACGGCCGCCGTACAGGCTGGGCATAATCACCGACACCCGGTGGGCCTTGCCTGCCACAGCCTGGATCAGACGCTTCAGGTTGGAAAAATGATCGTCGGGAGACATGTGGTTTTCGTAACCGAACAGCTTATAGGTGACGCTGTAGTTGCCGGGGTCCACCACGATGAAAATATCATCGCCACGCACAGAATCCTTGACCAGGCCCTTGGCGTCGCCGCTCTGGAACCGGGGGCACTCGCAGGGGATGATGAAGCTCTTGGGCTCCGCAATCCCGCTCTCGGTGGCCCACCGCATCAGGTGGCGGTCAATCAGGTTGGTCAGTTCCTCTGCGCCGGGGCAGCACAGCAGACGCAGGTCTGCAACGCTGCCGCCCTGGGCAAAGATGTCTTTGGCTTCGATCACATTGGACATTGTTTACGGCTCCTTTAATTCCTCTTTACCATTGTTATGCCTATTTCATACGAAAAGGATCATGCCGTTTTCATTTTATCACATTTTAGCCTTCCCGCCAGCAGGATTTCCAAAATTCTGCGCCTTGCACAGCAGTTATGCCAAAATCAACCCCGCTCTGTCAGTTATTGACAAATTGAAGGGACTTTATTTAAGTCAGCTTGTTCTTACAAGTTGGACACAGCGGCCTTCAGAGCCTCGGCCCGGTCGGTGTCCTCCCAGCGGACCCCCAGGTCCTCCCGGCCCATGTGGCCATAGGCGGCCAGCTTGCGGTAAATGGGCTTGCGGAGATCCAGATCCCGGATGATGGCGGCAGGGGTCAGGTCAAAGACCTTCTCCACTGCGGCTTCGATCTTGTCGTCCGAAACGACGCCGGTGCCGAAGGTATCCACCATGATGGAGACCGGCTTGGCCACGCCGATGGCGTAGGCCACCTGGACTTCGCAGCGGCGGGCCAGACCGGCGGCCACCACATTCTTGGCCACCCAGCGGGCAGCATAGGCTGCGCTGCGGTCCACCTTGCTGGGGTCCTTGCCCGAGAAGGCGCCGCCGCCGTGGCGGGCATAGCCGCCGTAGGTGTCCACAATGATCTTGCGGCCGGTGAGGCCGCTGTCGCCCTGGGGACCGCCGATGACAAAGCGGCCGGTGGGGTTGATGAAATACTTGGTGTCGCCGTCCAGCAGCTCGGCGGGGATGACGGCCCGAATCACCTTCTCCATCACGTCGGCCCGCAGGGCGTCCATCGACACATCTTCCCGGTGCTGGGTGGAGATGACCACCGTATCCACACGGACGGGGCGGTCGCCCTCATACTCCACCGTCACCTGGCTCTTGCCGTCGGGGCGCAGATAGTCCATCTCGCCGCTCTTGCGGACCTCGGCCAGACGGCGGGCCAGCTTGTGGGCCAGGCTGATGGGCAGGGGCATCAGTTCGGGGGTCTCGTCGCAGGCATAGCCGAACATCATGCCCTGGTCGCCGGCGCCGCCCACCTCGTCATTGGTGCCCAGCGCGATGTCGGGGCTCTGGCCGTCAATGTTCGAGATGACGGCGCAGGTGTCGGCGTCAAAGCCGTACTTGGCGCGGGTATAGCCGATGTCGGCCACCACTTCCCGGACCAGCTTCTGAAAATCCACATAGCAGCTGGTGGTGATCTCGCCCATGATGTGGACCAGGCCGGTGGACACGCAGGTCTCACAGGCCACACGGGCGTCGGGGTCCTGGGTCAGAATCTCATCCAGAATCGCATCCGAAATCTGGTCGCAGATTTTGTCGGGATGGCCTTCGGTGACCGACTCGGACGTAAAGAGATGTCTTGCCATAGAATCTTGCCTCCTGTGCAATCAAATAATCCTGTATCTTCCAACATTTTCTCCTAACAAAAAGACACCCGGAACCCGAAGGCTCCGAGTGTCCCACTCTTATCTTTCGGTTTCCCGCAGGATTTGGCACCTTACGCACACGCGCAGGTTGTCGGGCTTCACAGGGCCTGTCCCCTCAGCCGCTCTTGATAAGCACGGTATTCATTTTGTTGCAGGTGATATTGTAGCATTCCTTCGTCAGATTGTCAAGAACGAAGTCAGACTTTTTATACAGTCTGCCGAAACTGCTCAGTAGCCCTGGGCTTCCTCGCCCTTGATGAGCTTGACGGCGCGGCTGGTGCCCAGACGGTCAGCCCCCAGAGCCAGGAATTTCTCCATGTCCTCGATGGTGGAGATGCCGCCGGCGGCCTTGACCTTGCAGCGGCCGGCCACCCCCTTGACCATCAGCTCCACATCCGCGAAGGTGGCCCCTGCGGTGGAAAAGCCGGTGCTGGTCTTGATGTAGTCGGCGCCGGCCTCGCAGACGATGTCGCACATCTTCCGCTTCTCGTC
>CALWZL010000106.1 GCA_944385995.1 uncultured Faecalibacterium sp. | reverse complement strand
AAGGAATTTCTGTCACGCGTATGCGTGCAGAAATGGGTTCCCCCTAAAGCGTGTCGTTTTCGACACGCTCAGGGCCCGCCCCTGCGGGCAGGCCCTGCATGTGCAATTAGAACATCCAGCCGAACAGCCAGTCAAACAGATTCCAGCCGCCGGAGGAAAGGCTGCCGTCGCCGCTGTCCATCAGGACGGCGCCGGTGTAATAGGTGGAGAGGATCTGGCGGTAGCTGTAGCCCCGCTCCTGGGCGAAGCCCACGGCGCCGCACTGGCTCATCCCCACCCCGTGGCCGTAACCGTAATAGGCCATCACCGGGGTGCCGTCGGCGTCGGCGGTGAAGTCAAAGCAATAGCGGGAGCTGACAAACTGGTTCAGATACCGGTAGCTCCGGCCGTTGACCACCAGGGTATTGTACTGGACAAAGCCCCCCAGGCTCTTGTGACTGGTGTCGGCGCTGACGTAGGGCTCGTCGGGGTGCTGGCTGTCGTTGTACTCCAGCATCCGGTAATCCTTGCCGATGACCCGGCGCAGGATGTTGTGGTATTTTTCCTCGTAGGGGCTGGCGACGCTCTGGAGATAGGGCACATCGTTGCCCCAGGCGTCCAGGGCCGAACAGGTGCCGTAGACCCCGGTATCGGTGTTGTAGCCGGCGCTGCAGGAGAACACCGCGTCACAGACCGAATATCCCCGCCCGTTGTCGTAGACCAGCAGCAGGTCGGCCACCTCCTCGATGGCGTCCTCCATCTGGCGGCGGGTGGAAGAAGGAATCTGATTCACCGGGGTGTAGGTCAGGGCGTTGGCCGAGGAGCCGTACTGGTTCTGATATTCCAGATACGAATGGATGGCGATGGCCTGGGCCTTCCATGCCTCAGCGGCGGCGGCGTCCGAAATTTCGGCATAGCTGCCGATGGACCCCAGCTCGGTGTAGGTGATGCCCACCAGGCAGTCCACCAGGTTGAGCCGGACATTCCGGCGCAGGCCCTGGCCCTTGACGTTCAGGTAGTCCACCGTGATCTTGTCCTTGCTGCCCAGTCCAAACAGGTTCAGAAGCCAGTCGATGCAGTTTTCCTGTTCCAGTTCCTGGGAGACGGGGATCTGGGCGGTGTCCGCTCCGCCGATGGTGTCTGCCGCCAGCGCCCGGGGCGCCGACAGGATCAAAACCCCGGCCAGCGCCAGAGCGGACAGCCGCTTTGTGATGTGCGTTTGGATCTTCAAACCAGTTCACCTTCCTGTGCTTTTATTTTGTAAGGAAAGTGTAACATAATCCAGACGTTGAAACAAGGCTAAAATTTAATCCTGGTGTTCCCCGTGTTCCACGGCAAGGGGCCGCTGGGGATAGATGGAGTGGCTGCCGTTGCAGGCGTAGGCCACGGTACAGACCAGGAACAGGCAGCCGAAATACTGCCCGCCGAACAGTTCCAGCCCCACCAGGATGGCGGCGGCAAAGGTATTGGTGCCGGCGGCAAAGACGGCGGCATAGGCCAGAGCGGCGGCCAGGTCCACCGGCAGGCCCAGAGGAGCCGCCAGCACAGCCCCCAGGGCAGCGCCGACGGTGAACAGGGGGGCGACCTCGCCGCCCTGGAATCCGGCCGACAGACAGACGGCGGTCAGACAGAGCTTGGCCAGCCAGTCCCAGGCGTAGAGCTGGCCGCCGGCCAGGGCCGCCGCCGAGATTTCTTCGCTGAGGCCGTTGTAGCGGCCCGCAGTGGCGAAGCCAAAGAGGGCCACCAGGGCGCCCACCAGGACAATCCGCAGGTAGGGATTGGGAATCCACCGGGCCAGCCGGTCATGGAGGCTGTGGAGCAGAAAGACGAACAGCCGGCCGGCCAGACCCGACGCCACGCCCAGCACCGCCAGGGCGATGAGGGTTTCGGCGGTCCAGGCGGGGACGGCGGCGTTCAATCCGCTGACCGGGGGATTGACCCCCAGGGCCCCGCTGACCGCCGAGGCGATCAGGGCAGCCACCACCGCCGGCAGCAGGGACTCGTACTCCATGACCCCGGTGTGGAACAGTTCCAGGGAGAAAAAGACGGCGGCCAGCGGGGTGCGGAACAGGCCCGCAAAGCCGGCGGCCACACCGGCCATCAGGAGGCGGTGTTTGTCCCGGGGGGTGTGGATGGCGGGGGTCAGCAGGCTGGCCCCGGCCGAGGCGATCTGGACCGCCACCCCTTCCCGGCCCACGCTGGCCCCGAACAGGTGGCCCAGCCAGGTGGAGCCCACTGCCAGGGGGATCAGCCGGGTGGGAACGTCTTTCCGGCGGCCGGTCACCGCATCAAAGACCAGGGCCATCCCGTGGCTGCACCCCTCGCCCCAGCGGCTGTAGACAAAACAAATCAGGGCGCCGCCCGCCGGCAGCAGGACCAGCAAAAGCGGATGGGCCTCCCGCACCCCGGTGACCGCCAGCACTCCATGACCAAAGACCGCCGTCATCACCCCGGCCAGAGCGCCCGTCACCGCTGACAGCGCCAGCAGGACCACCGATGCCCGCAGCCGGTCCCAAGATTCCCGTTTCAACCAGTTTTTCATGCTTCCCTACCCTTTCCTTTCGCGGCCCGGCTTTCTGCCGGGCGTACGGCTCAAAGTTTATCACTTTTCCGCGCTTCGGGCAACCATCTGTTGAAAAAAGCCCGCCGGAACCCGGCGGGCAAAG
>CALWZL010000105.1 GCA_944385995.1 uncultured Faecalibacterium sp. | reverse complement strand
TGGCTGTAACCCGCAGGGCCTGGGAAAGATCGGCCGGCGTGCACGGTACCCAGCAAAAAGTCTTTTGCCTACTTTTCTTCAGAAAAGTAGGGAAGGGGAAGGAGAGATTGTTGTGGCCATTACTGTCAACATTTACTACACCGGAAAAGACGGCGCTGCCCGCCGGTTTGCCCAGGAGATGACCGATACCGGGGTTGTGGCCCGGATTCGGGCCGAGGCAGGAAATCTCCGCTACGCCTACTTTTTCCCCATGGAGGACCCCGAAACCGTTCTGCTGATTGACAGCTGGGCGGACCAGCAGGCCCTCGATGTCCACCACGCTTCCCCCATGATGGGAGAGATTGCCGCCCTCCGCGACAAATACGACCTCCACATGCAGGTGGAACGCTACCTTACCGACACTGCCGGCTTGCCCCCGCAGGATGCGGGTTTCATCCGGCAGTAACCTATACAGCCAAAGTGGCCCGTCCGGTTTTCAAGACCGGACGGGCCTTTTGCTTGCTCTTTTCAACGTTCTGCGGTGAAAAAGTGGAAAATCGCCCGCCATTCTGTTTGCCGCAGGGTGAGGATCGTCCCGGGCGTGTATCTTTTGAAGAAAATATACTAAAAGTTATACCCCAAAAGGCGGGCTTGTTTTCCACGGGGAACCAAAAAGATGTGGAAAATCCGCTGGCATCTGCGTATATTTCATTTTTCACCCAAACGTGGTACAATACACACAACACCGAAGGAGGGAACATTCCATGATGGAAAACAGCACCATTGCGGCCATTGCCACGCCCCCCGGCCAGGGCGGCATTGCGGTGGTCCGCCTGTCAGGCCCCGAAAGCTACCGGGTGGCGGAGCAGGTATTTCGCCCCGCCGACAGCCGCAAGCGGGTGGCCGACGCCAAAGGCTACACCGCCCTGTACGGGCAGTTTGCCGACGGGGAGGAACTCTTTGACGACGGCATCGCTCTGTTTTACCGGGCCCCCCGGAGCTACACCGGAGAGGACGTGGTGGAGCTGTCCTGCCATGGCGGCAGCGCGGTGGCCCGGCGTTTGGTGGAAGCCTGCCTGGCCGCGGGAGCTGTCCCGGCCGGACCGGGGGAGTACACCCGCCGCGCCCTCCTGAACGGCAAGTTGAGTCTGACCCAGGCCGAAGCGGTGATGGACTTGATTTCGGCCGGCGGGCGGCAGGGGGCAGCCCTGGCCAATGCGGCCAGGGAAGGCGCTCTGGCCAAAAAGATTGGGGCTCAGCAGCAGGTTCTCACTAGCCTCCAGGCCCACCTGACTGCCTGGGTGGATTTCCCCGAGGAGGACGTTCCGGCCCTGGAGACCGGCGCCCTGCGGGAATCCCTCACCGGGGTCAAGGCAGGGCTGGAGGAGCTGATTGAAAACTACAACGCCGCCGCCGTGCTGCGGGAGGGAATTGACTGCGCCATTGTGGGCCGGCCCAACGCCGGCAAATCCACCCTCCTGAATTTGCTGGCCGGCTTTGACCGGGCCATCGTCACCCCCATCGCCGGCACCACCCGGGACGTGGTGGAACAGACGGTCCAGCTGGGAGAGATCCGGCTCAACCTGTTCGACACCGCCGGCCTCCGGGAAACCGACGACCCGGTGGAGGCCGAGGGCGTCCGCCGCAGCTGGGCCAAGCTGGCCGAGGCCGGTCTGGTGCTGGCGGTCTTTGACGGTTCCTCCCCCCTGGCCAAAGAGGACCTGGACCTGGCCCGGCGCTGCGCCGAATGCCGGGCCATTGCCCTTGTCAACAAGGAGGACCTGCCCATCCAGTTTGATGCCGAGGTGATCGCCCCGTATTTCGCCATGGTCATTCCGGTCTGCTGCAAAGAGGAGGGGGCCAAAAAAGTCATCGCCGCGGCGGTAGCCCGTCTGCTGGGCACCGCCCGGATCGACCCCCACGCGGCCAGCCTTTCGGGCCAGCGGCAGCTGTCGGCGGCCCTTCGGGCCAGGGACGGGGTCAGCGGCGCACTGGAAGCATTGGACACCGGCTTCGGTCTGGACGCCGTGTCGGTCTGTGTGGATGATGCCCTGGAAGCCCTCTATGAACTGACCGGCGAGAACGCCTCGGAGGCCGTCATCGATGAGGTCTTTGAGAAATTCTGTGTGGGCAAATGACCGGCGCTTCCCGACAACCAGAAAGGATAGCTATGAACCATCTTGGAGACTATGATGTGATTGTGATTGGCGCGGGCCATGCCGGCATCGAGGCGGCCCACGCCGCGGCGATGCTGGGTGCCCGGACCGCCGTCTTTACCATGAGCCTGGACGCAGTAGGGAACATGCCCTGCAACCCCAGCATCGGCGGCACCGCCAAGGGCACCCTGGTGCGGGAGGTGGACGCCCTGGGCGGCCTGATGGGTTTGGCGGCGGATGCCACCGCCCTTCAGAGCCGGATGCTCAACCGGGGCAAAGGGCCGGCGGTCCACGCCCTGCGGGTCCAGACCGACCGAAAGAAATACAATGCCTGGATGAAGCACGCTTTGGAGCTGACCCCCGGCCTGGCCATCCATCAGGCCGAGGTGGTGGAGATTGAGGTGGAGGACGGCCATGTGAAGGGCGTGGTCACCCAGCTCCACGGGGAGTACGGCGCCAAATGTGTGGTGATTGCCACCGGCACCAACCTGGGGGGCAAGATCTTTGTGGGGGATGCCTGGTACGC
>CALWZL010000104.1 GCA_944385995.1 uncultured Faecalibacterium sp. | reverse complement strand
CAGCCGTACTCGTACACGCCCCGGATGCTGCCGGTGGCGTGGTAGGCGTTGGCGGCGCAGCCGCCGGAACAGTACAGCTTGGCCCAGCAGTCCTTGCACTCGGGACGGGCGTAGGCGTTGCAGTGGCGGAACTCATCCTGGACGGCAGTGTTGGTGACGCCCTTCCAGATGTCGCCCAGCAGGTACTTGGGGTCGCCCACAAACTGGTGGCAGGGGTACAGGTCGCCCCAGGGGGTGACCGCCATGTACTCGGTGCCCGAACCGCAGCCCGAAATCCGCTTGTAGATGCAGGGGCCGCCGGTCAGGTCGATCATGTAGTGGTAGAAGGTGAAGCCCCGGCCCTCCCGGTCCCGGCGCAGCATCTCCTTGGCCAGCAGCTCGTACTGGTCCAGCAGCACCGGCAGGTCCTCCTTGGTGAGGGCGCAGGGGTCGTCGGGCTTGGACACCACAGGCTCCATGCTCAGTTCGGTGAAGCCCAGGTCGGCCATGTGGAAGATGTCGTTGGTGAAATCGGTGTTGGCGTGGGTGTAGGTGCCCCGGATGTAGTAGTTCTTGTCGCCGCGGGCCTTGACAAACTTCTGGAACTTGGGGACGATCCGGTCGTAGCTGCCGTTGCCGGCGTAGTCCACCCGGAGGCGGTCGTGGACTTCCTTGCGGCCGTCCAGGCTCAGGACCACGTTGCTCATCTCTTTGTTGCAGAAGTCGATGACATCGTCGTCGATCAGCATGCCGTTGGTGGTGAGGGTGAACCGGAAGTTCTTCCCCGTCTCCTTCTCCCGCTGGCGGCAGTAGGCCACCAGGTCCTTCACCATCTGCCAGTTCATCAGCGGCTCGCCGCCGAAGAAGTCCACTTCCAGGTTGCGGCGGGTGCCGGAGTTCTCAATCAAAAACTCCATGGCCCGCTTGCCCACTTCCAGGCTCATGAGGGCCCGCTCCCCCTGATACCGGCCCTGGGCCGCGAAGCAGTAGGAACAGTTCAGGTTGCAGGTGTGGGCCACATGGAGGCAGAGGGCCTTGATGACATGGTTCCGGTTCTTGAAATCAAAGGCCATCTCCTCATAAATGTCGGGGCTCCACAGCTTGCCGGCGGCCTTCAGGGACGCCACGTCCTCCAGGCACTGGTCCAGGTCGGCGGCCGTCACGTCGGGGCGGCCGGCGTATTTGGCCAGCAGCTCCTGGACGATCTCCTCCCGGCTCTTTTCCTGATACAGGGCAATCACGTCGTAGGCCACATCGTCCACCAGGTGGACCGACCCGCTGCAGGTATCCAGCACAATGTTGTACCCGTTGAGCTTATACTGATGTACCATTCTTTCCTCCGTATTACATAAAAAAATGCCGCCCAGCACAGGCGGCATCGGATGGGGCCAATCTTACTTATTGGTGTTCTCGCACTTCTGGTTTGCCACGCCGCAGGAAGTCTTGCAGGCAGACTGGCAGGAGGTCTGGCACTCGCCGCAGCCGCCGGTCTGGACGCTCTTGGTCAGGTCGCGGGTTGCAATGGTCTTGATTCTCTCCATGGTATGTACCTCTCTATCCTATAAATTACGCCCCAAAGAGGCGTGCGTATCTTGTTTGTATGATAACACGGTTTGCCTTTGCTGTCAAGGGTTGGCATCCCCGAAGGCCGGCAGCCCCGCCAGGATGGTATGCAGCCCCAATTCCCGCGCCCGCTGGATCAAATACCGGTACCGGCACAGCAGCGCCTGACGCTCATAAATCCGCTGTTCCACCAGGTCGGGGTCCACCTCCAGGTCAAACATCATGGCGTTGCGCCGCAGGCAGTACAGGCATTCCTTGATCTCCTCCTCCAGCTCGGGGTGGTAGCGTTCGTGTTCGGTGTCCCGCGGGACACGGCGGGACAGGATGGTGGTGCGGCGGGCAGCAGGTTGTGACATGGCAGATCCTCCTTTGCGCTCAGGGCGCGGCTCCTTGGGAAGGCTGAATGCCTTCATTCCCATTCTATGCGGGCCGGGCGGAAAATTATGCCGGTTTTTTTCATTTTGGGGGTTGACATTCGGTCCAAACCTGTGTATAATAATCAGCGTCGGCCGGGCAAACAACACAGACCGCCCGACCAAAACAAAACACGATGGGGATTTGCATAGTGGTAGTGCGGTAGACTCTGACTCTATTTGTGGGAGTTCGATTCTCTCATCCCCAACCAAAAGGCTTCACCAATCGGTGAGGCCTTTTTTGTTTGTACTCCCCCAGTCGCTGCGCGACAGCCCCCTCAGGGAGGGGGCCTTGGGTTTTTCCGGGGCCTGAAGCCTCCCTCTCTGAGGGAGGTGGCCCGCAGGGCCGGAGGGAGTAAACTCCCCCAGTCACCTCCGGTGACAGCCCCCTCAGGGAGGGGGCCTTGGGTGTTTCCGGGGTTTTCAAGGGTGTGCACAGACGCGCGCAAAGAAAAGCTCCCCCGGCCTTGCGGTCGAGGGAGCAGTTAAAAGTTCAGAGCCCCATGGGGGCGAGCCCGCAGGGCTGGGGGTTCCGCTATGGGCGGCGGGCGGGATTCGATGATAAAATCGGAGCGGCGGGCAAAGGCCGATCAGAAAAAACACGTTCGCCATTGGATGCCCTGAAAGTTTGTACGGGCCAAGAACTATTGTTTTTTCCGGCCTTTGAACGGCGCGACTTCCTCATTTGGGTCCAGGGTTCAGACCCTGGTCGTTAGGGTGGGTAGGGAGTCCAGAGGGGGTAGGGAGG
>CALWZL010000103.1 GCA_944385995.1 uncultured Faecalibacterium sp. | reverse complement strand
ACTGCTGTGGTCTTCACAAGGCCCTGCCGGCGGTCAGGTTCCAGCCGCTTCCAAAGGTTCCCGGCCTGCGGCCCGGTCCAGAGAAAGGTCACGGCGGTTTTGGATTCTTTTCTTTTTGCAGGTTGTAATTTTGATATTCCTACAAGCCCTCGCTCCCTTCCGGGGCGGGGGCCATTTTGTTGAAAAGGATAAGAGAGGAAGGCTATGATTCAAAATCCCATCATCATCGAAGTCGCAAAAGACACCTATATTCTCAATCTGATGGGCCTTCAGTCTCCCGCTTTGATGGTGGGGACCGAACGCGCACTTCTGCTCGACACCGGCCTGGGCAACTTTGACATGATGTCCATTGTCCGGCGCATCACTGACAAGCCGGTGATGCTGGTCCTCTCCCACGCCCACAGCGACCACATGGGAGGGATTGGACAATTTCAGGAGGTTTACCTTCATCCGGCCGACATCCCAGCCGCCCAGGCTTTCGATGCCGACCGGCTGATTCACGAGGACGACCACACCCCCACCCAACAAGAATTTGTGGCCCGAGCAGCATCAGAATTTCGTGCCAAACCGGAAAACATCTTTGCCATTCCGGGAACCATTGTGGAAGACACATTTCCTTCCCGCCGGTTCATCCCGCTTCAGCCCGACGAGATTATCGATCTTGGCGGGCGTCAGGTCCAGATTTTGGAAGAACGGGGCCACACCGCCGGCGAAATTGCTGTTCTGGATTTTCAGTCCCGAATTCTTTTCTCCGGTGACGGCATCTCTCCCCTGTTCAGTATTACGGCTGCGGACATCCAAACCGTCCGGGATGATTTAATTCATATTCGCGCGCACGCTTCCGACTTTGACCGCATTTATCACGGGCATAGCGGTGCTTTCGACCCCACGATGCTCTGTTCCGATTCCATTTCCCTTCTGGATGCAATCCTGAAAATTTTGGATGACGCCATCGACGGCACCGATCCCGGCCAGCCTGTCAGCGAAACCCTTCGCACTCGCTCCTATGGCGGCGTGCAGCTCTATTGGAATCATCCCAAAGAATCCTGACAATGCGAAAAACTCCCCCACCCGTTGAGCTGGAATCAGCTTTCCGGGCGGGGGAGTTTCTTGTTTTCATCATTTGTTTGTGCCGCAAGCCCCTTATGAGAGGCGGCCCTAGGTCTGGATTGGATGGACAGCAGGCAGCTTTCCAGGAAACCCGGCCGCAGGCCAAACGAAAGGTGAGCGCGGCAAACGGTCCAGCCCGCAGGACCTTCCAAAGAGCGGCCATCCCAATGGTACCCATTGAAAAGTCTTTTGCTTACTTTTCTTCCAGAAAAGTAAGTCAGTCGCGGCTGCGGCTGCCGCCCATGCCCAGCAGACGGAGGACAAACAGGAAGATGTTGATGAAGTCCAGGTACAGGGTCAGGGCGCCGTAGACGCTGGCCTTCTCGGCCAACTCACTGTCAGCGGCGTAGTAGGCGTACATCTGGTGCAGCTTCTGGGTGTCGTAGGCAGTCAGCAGCATAAAGACCACCAGGCCAATGCCGCTGTAGAGCAGGGACGCGCCCACACCAAAACCAAACAGGGTGCCCACCAGGCCGGTAATCAGCATGGCCATCAGGCCCATCATCAGCTTGGGTCCCCAGCTGGTCAGATCGCGGTTGGTGGTGTGGCCGTAGAACGCCATCAGGCCAAAGTAAACGGCGGTGCTCAGGAACGCCATCACCAGGGTGTTCACCGAGAACAGCAGGAAATAATAGCTCAGGACCATGCCGTTCAGGGCCGAATAAGCCAGGAACACGCCCCGGGCTGCTCCCACCGACATCCGCTGCAGACGGGCGCTCAGGGTGAACACCAGGGCCAGCTCAGCGATGGTCAGAACCAGGTACAGGGAATTGACCAGATAGAACAGCGGGGTGGCAACGGTCAGCAGAGCCACTGCAAAGGTCACCACAAGGCCGCAGGCCATCCAGCGGTACGTCCGGGCCATATAATCGGCAGCGGACATCGTAGCTTCGGTGTAGCCGCGGTCGTAATCATTGTTGTAATAATTCATACAAGACACTCCTTTTTTCACGGGCGGGGGTGTCAATGGCCTCTTGCCCCGCTCTGATGGTTACAGTATACTATACAGAAATGAACGTTTCATGAAAAGGCTGTGACTGATTTTGTCTTTCGGTTTGTACTATCATATCCCCTATTGTTTTTCCAAATGCCGGTACTGCGATTTCTATGCAGCCGGCGGACAGCGGGGTGTTCCCGACGCCTATATCGACGCTCTTGTGCGGGAATTGGGCCGCCACTCTCTGCCCGGCGTGCCGGACACCGTCTACTTTGGCGGCGGAACCCCCAGCCTCCTCACACCGGCCCAGACAGCCCGCCTCATCGAGGCCGCTTCCCCCAGGGCCGGGGCCGAAATCACCCTGGAAGCCAACCCCGAAACCGTCGACGAAGAACGGCTCCGCGGTTTCCGGGCGGCAGGGGTCAACCGGCTTTCCCTGGGGATTCAGTCGGCCAGCGACACCCAGCTCCGCACCCTGGGCCGGCCCCACAATGCCGTCCAGGCAAGGGCAGCTTTTGCCGGGGCACGCCGGGCCGGTTTCGAGAACATCAGCGGGGATATCATGCTGGCTCTCCCCTACTATACTCGGGCCGAGTTTGACGACACCCTGGCTCTGATTCGGGAGGGGGGCGCCGTTCATATTTCGGCCTATCTGCTGAAAAT
>CALWZL010000102.1 GCA_944385995.1 uncultured Faecalibacterium sp. | reverse complement strand
TGAAAATTTGGACGGCTGCCCCTGCTCCGCCTCGGCTGTTTCTGCCGCAGGCAGCGCCTCGGCTTCGCAGCCTCTGGGCCACCGCGGCGAGCGGGACGGGCCGTCCGGCCGGAGGGACTCCCTCCGTCACGGCTTGCGCCGCGCCACCTCCCTCAGAGAGGGAGGCTTTGGGCCCTGGAGACCCAAAAAAGGCCCCCTCTTTGAGGGGGCTGTCACCGGAGGTGACTGGGGGAGCCCCCCTCACACTTCCTTCGCTTTTTTGAGCCGGATATCCTCCCCCAAAAAGCGGTAGGGCATAAAAGCCGAGATCCGGCTGGCCACCTTTTCGGTGTAGAGCTTTTCCAGGAGGGTGCCGTCGGTGATGTTGGTGGTGAGGATGGTGGGACGGCGGCGGCCCAGACGGTCGTTGAGGAGGCTGTAAAGGGTGCTGATGACGAAACTGGTATTGAATTCGGTGCCCAGATCGTCCAGAATCAACAGGTCGGCGCCGGCCACCGTTTCCAGCAGGGCATCCTTTTCGCCGGCGGGGTCGGACCCGAAATGCAGCGTCTCCACCCGGCCGAAAAAGTCGGGGCTGGAAATATAGATGACATCGTATCCCTTGTCCAGGGCGGCCCCGGCCACTGCCAGGGCGGCGTGGGTCTTGCCCAGGCCGGCGTTGCCGGTGAACATCAGGTTTTCGCTGTTGAGGTCGAATTCCGCGGCGTAGTCCCGCAGGTCGGCCAGCAGATCGGCCATGTACTGCCGCACCGTCTGGCCGGTCTGGCCCAGGGGGACAGCGGGGTAGTAGTCCAGCTTCATGGTGTCAAAGCTGGTGATGGACAGGCTGGACATGGCCTCGATTTCCTCCCGGCGCAGCCGCTGCATTTCGCGGCGGACGCACTGGCAGGTCTTGCCCCCGGCCACCCCGGTGTCCTGGCAGACGGAACAGGTGAATTTTGGTTCCAGGGCCAGGGGGGAACGCCCGCTGGCCGCCAAAAGGGCATCCCGTTTCTGTTTGGCGGCCGCCAAAGCCGCCGCGGCCTGGGTCCGGTCGGCCCCGCGGGCCCCCGCCAGGGCGCACCGCACCCCGCAGGCCCGCACTTCGTCCTCTGCGTTTTTCAGGGCCGGAATGGCGGCTTCGGCCTCGGCGCGGGCATCTTCCGCCCGGGCCCGGGCCATCTGCCGCCGGGCCGATACCGTCCGCATGGCCGCCTGGTATAGCTCGTTTCGTGTGCGCACGCCTCGTTACTCCTTCCGTTTGTGCCGCCGCGGCCGGTCCAGCACGTCCTGCAAAAAATCGTTCCCGCTGGGCTCTTCCCGGTCCACCCGGAGCGCCCGGCCTCCGGCTGCCGC
The DNA here is from genome assembly GCA_944385995.1 of uncultured Faecalibacterium sp. Taxonomy (GTDB): domain Bacteria; phylum Bacillota; class Clostridia; order Oscillospirales; family Ruminococcaceae; genus Faecalibacterium. The sequence continues at coordinate 1,376 of CALWZL010000102.1, read as the reverse complement.
CGGCACCGGACCCCGCACGTCCCGCACCGTCCGCAGGCCCTTGGCGTTCCAGGTCTTGAGAATGCTGTTCCAGTACCACAGGTCCCGCCGCGGCCCCGCCTGGACCGCCGCCTCCTGAACCATGGCGTCGTCGTAGCCGTACACCTCATACCACCGGGCAATGGCTTTCCGCCCGCCCAAAGTCAGCCCATCCGGCTCCATCTGGAGCAGGCTGGCCACATAGGCTTCCCGCTGGGCCCGCAGCGCCAGCAGTTTCAGGTGTGCGTCGGCTTCCTCGCCGGTCTGGACCCCTTCGGCCCGCCACACCTTCAATTCGTGGTTCAGGGCCCCCATGGTCCGCTTGTCTTTGCCGGCCAGATAGGCCAGGCAGAGCATCACCACTTCCGGCTCGTACCCCTCCTGCAAATACATCCCCACCAGCTTTTCCATCTCGCTGTGGGTTAGCGCCCGGGCAAAAGCAGTCTGGGCGCAGTCAATCAGGCTGGCAATCATGGGGTCGGTGCGGCTGGCCGCCGCAATCTCGGTCCACCGCATGGGGGTGGGGGCCGGCTCGCCGCCGCCGGGGGCCGCATTCTCGTCGTACCGCTCCAGCAGCCCCGCCCCCGCCCAATAGGCCAGGGCGCTCTCGGCGGTCATCCGGCTGCGGAGTTTCAGGTCGGTGCACAGCTTGTCGGGGTCGGTGACGCCGGTGGCCAGCACATACAGCGCCACCCGGACGCTGGCTTCTTCGGCGGCCCCCAGCCGCGCAAACACCAGCTGCGGCACCGCCACCGTGTCCCCCTGCTGGGGCTTGAGACGGTAGATCATCCCTGTCCCTCCTCCTGTTCGGCGGCCGGCGGCGTCCAGGGCTCACAGTCCAGAATGGACGGCGCCGACGCCCACCGGTCCGGGTCGGCGTCGTAGACGCTGTGAATCCAGCCCCGGGCCGCCTCCAGCCCCTCCTCGGTGAGGGGGAATACCTGCCGGGCGCGCAAAGCCGGGTCGGTATACTCGATGGTCCAGGGCCCCGGCCAGATCTCCACCGTCAGGATGGGTTCCTCGCCGGCGTCGGTCTGGCGCTTGCCCGGAATCGCCCGGTACCGCATCTCGGCCTGACTGGCCGAATAGGCGTTTTTGTTCTTGAAATACAGCAGCCGCGGCAAATCCAGCATGACGGCTCGCCTCCTTTCCCTGATCCCTCTTATTATAAGGCATCGGGGCCGAATTGCAAGCCCTCCGCCTCCCGCCCTCCAAAAACTTTCCCAAAACCCGTTGACAAATCCCCTCCATCCTGCTACAATATCAAGGTAACCTCGTGCAGGGTTAGCTCATCCGGTAGAGCGACTGCTTCCCAAGCAGTAGGCGGCGGGTTCGAGTCCCGTATCCTGCTCCATACA
>CALWZL010000101.1 GCA_944385995.1 uncultured Faecalibacterium sp. | reverse complement strand
GCCAGGAACTGGCGGGTGCGCTCCTGTTTGGGGCGCTCGATGACATCGTGGGCGGGACCCTGTTCCACAATGACGCCGCCGTCCATAAAGATGATCTGGTCGGCCACGTCCCGGGCAAAGGCCATCTCGTGGGTGACGATAATCATGGTGGTCTTTTGCTCGGCCAGGGACCGGATGACCTTCAGCACCTCGCCGGTGAGCTCGGGGTCCAGGGCGCTGGTGGGCTCGTCAAAGCAGAGGATGTCGGGGTGAAGGGCCAGGGCCCGGGCGATGGCTACCCGCTGCTGCTGTCCGCCCGAAAGCTGATGGGGGTAATGGTTGGCCCGGTCGGCCAGGCCCATCCGGGCCAGCAGTTCCCGGCCCTCGGCCTCGATCTGGGCGTGAATCTCCTTTTTGCGGGCCTTGTAGTCGGGCTGTTCCTGGGCCAGCAGCTGTTTGGCCAGCATCACATTCTGCAAAGCGGTGTACTGGGGAAACAGGTTGAAGGACTGGAACACCAGTCCGAAGTGGAGCCGCTTGCGGCGGACCTCCGCCTCCCGCTGGGTGGCGGGGTCGGCGGCGTCGAACAGGGTCTCCCCGTTCACCAGGATTTTGCCCCGGTCGGGGGTCTCCAGAAAGTTCAGGCACCGCAGCAGGGTGGTCTTGCCGCTGCCCGAAGACCCGATGATGGCCAGGGCCTGGCCCTTTTCCAGGTCAAAGCTGATGTCCTCCAGCACGCGGGTGGCGCCGAAGTGTTTTTCGATGTTCTTGACTTCCAGAACCGGCATACCGCGCACCTCCTCAGCGGAAATAATCCAGCTTCTTCTCGCCCCAGCGGAACAGCAGCGTCAAAATGCCGTTGACCACCAGGTAGAACACAGCCGTATAGAACAGGGGCCAAATCATCCCCTTTTTGATGTAGGATTCGCCCATCCAGATGATCTCATACACCGAGATGACCCGCACCAGGGCGGTATCCTTGACCAGGGTGATGAACTCATTGCCCATGGGGGGCACAATCCGCTTGATGACCTGCAAGAGGGTGACTTTGAAAAAGATTTGGCTGCGGGTCATGCCCAGCACCTCGCCGGCCTCGTACTGGCCCCGGGGGATGGACTGGATGCCGCCGCGATAGATTTCGGAGAAATAGCAGGCGTAATTGATGACGAAGGACAGCAGGGCCGCCCCGAACCGGGGCAGCAAAGGCAGGTCAAACAGCAGGCCGGGGCCGTAGAAGATAATCAGAATCTGGATCATCAGGGGGGTGCCCCGGACCACCCAGACCACCATGCTGACAAGCCAGCGCAGGGGGGTCAGGCGGCTCATGGCGCCCAGGGCGATGACCAGGCCCAGCGGCAGCGCAAACAGCAAGGTCAGGGCGAACAGTTTCAGGGTGGTGCCCAGCCCTTCCAGCAGCGTCAGGGTGACGGACAACAACATATCGGATTTCCTCTCTTTGACAGATGAATGACAGAAACATTTGCCCCAGTTCTGCGGGCCGCGGCAAGGCGGCGGGGCGGTTCTGAGGCAAATGTTCCCACATCACAGGCAGATGCTTCTGCCCGGTTTATTTCTCGATGACAGACTCCTGGACGCCGTAGGTGGTGGCGGTCTCCATCACGGTGCCGTCGTCATAGGCTTCCTTCCAGAAGGTATTGAAGGCGTCCACCAGGTCGGAACCCTTGCGGAAGGCCACGCCGTATTCCTCGCTGTTGAGCTGGACGGTGTAGGTCAGGTCGGGATAGCTGGTGCCCTCGCCGATCATGGCGCCGGCCATCAGCAGGTCGATGACGCAGGCATCCGAAGCGCCCGAAGCAACCTCCATCAGCGCGTCGGCCTGGGTGGTCTTGGCCACATAGGGGATACCGAGTTCGTCCAGCTGTTCAGCGCCGGCCGAGCCGTTCTCCACCGCAAAGTTCAGCCCCGACAGGCTCTCCACCGTCTGGTAGTCGGCTGCCTTGTCGGCAGACACCACCACCACCTGGCCGTTGTTGCAGTAGGGCTCGGACACCGAAGCGCCGTTGGTGACTTCGTCGGTGATGGTCATGCCGTTCCAAACCGCATCAATGCCCTTGGTGTCCAGCTCCATCAACTTGTTGTCCCAGTTGATCTCCAGGAACTCCACATCCACGCCCAGGTACTCCGCAAAAGCCTTGGCCATGTCGGCGTCAAAGCCGATCCACTCGCCATTCTCGTCCCGGTAATCCATGGGGGCAAAATCGGTCATGCCCACCACCAGGGTGCCCTTGTCCTGGACATAGGCCAGGTCGCTTTCGGTGTCAGCCGCAGCGCTGGATGCGCCGGATGCGGCCGAGGCGGCACTGGGCGCCTCCGACGAGCCGGCGGTGCTGGATGCCGTGCTGGACGAGCTGCCGCAGGCCGCAAAGCTCAGGGCCATGGCCGCCGTCAGAAACAGGGAAACTGCTTTCTTCAACTTTCTCATCTTGATATCCTCCCTTGGGTGCGGCCGCGCCCTCCGGTACGGCCCACCGTGCTATCCTTCTACTGTGCTAAAGTGATGCAGTGATAACGCCTTGCATTTTAACACACTGTGTCTCCGTTGTAAAGACAGCAGGCCGCCGCCGGCCGCATTTTCGGCTTTTTCGCCAAAATCAAACGTCAAAAAATGTATACTTTGCGCCCGGCTGGGGGCCGCCAACAAAAAAGACGAATGCCTTTCGACATTCGTCTTTTGGTCGGAGCAGCGGGATTTGAACCCACGGCCTCCTAGTCCCGAACCAGGCGCGCTACC
>CALWZL010000100.1 GCA_944385995.1 uncultured Faecalibacterium sp. | reverse complement strand
TTCAGCAATCTCCTTTCAAGGCAGGGTTACAAAGCAGGTCGGCCAGACTGCGGACGGTCAGACCGTTCCGGCCGGTGACGGTTTCGGCGTGGAGCAGGGAGGAGAGGACGCTCTCCTCCACACATTCGGCGGCGGCCCGGAACAGCAGGTCCATTTTGATTTCGGACACCGCCCGCAGGGTCACAAGGTCGCTCTGGGGGTAATGGGAAATGCGGTTCCCGGTGGAAAAGGCGATGACGATCTCCCCGCTGCCGTTGCCGCAGAAGGAGCCGGTCCGGCTCAGTCCCACAAGGACCCGGCGGGCCACCCGGCCCAGCTGCCGCTCGGACAGGGGAACGTCGGTGGCCAGCACCGTGATGATGGAACCTTTGTCCTCGTGGGGCGGCACCTGGGCGGCCTGTTCCAGCCGCCGGGCCACCGGCACGCCCGCGATAATCAGGTCATCAAATTTGGCATGGTTGGACAGGACCAGAGCGCCCATGTGGAAGGTCTGGCCGTCCAGTTCCAGGGCCCGGGAGGAGGAGCCGATGCCGCCTTTCAGGCCGTGGCACCGCATCCCCCGGCCGGCGCCCACAGCCCCCTCGGCAAAGTCGGCCCGGCAGTCGGCCAGGGAGGCAAAGACGTTTTCCTCGGTGACATGGAGGCCCCGGATGTCGTTGAGGCCGCTGTCGTTGCACTCACAGACCACCGGATTGACGCTGCCGGTGGTTTCGCAGATGTCAGGGCAGCGGTCCAGCATGTACTTGACCAGGGCGGTGGCGGCGGTGCCGACGCTGAGGGTGTTGGTGAAAAGAATAGGCGTCTCCAGGGTGCCCAGTTCGTCGATCTGGACCAGGCCGATGGTCTTGCCGAAGCCGTTGATGACATGGGACGCAGCCAGCACCTTGTCGTGGAAGGTGTCTCCGGGGTGGGGCAGCAGGGCGGTGACGCCGGTCTGGACATCGCCGTCCGCCAGGGTGCAGTGACCCACCGTCACCCCCGGCACGTCGCTGATCTTGTTCAGGGGACCGTGGGGCAGACTGCCCACCCGGAATCCCCAATGGGATTCGATACCCATGCAAAACCTCCTTGCAATGCAAACAGGGCCCAGCCGTGTGACGGTGCCCTGTGAAAACCATCAGACACTGTCCAGATTGTCCAGATCGTAGGGCGTGTTCTGATAGACGTAATAGTTCAGCCAGTTGGAATAGAGCAAGTGCGCGTGGGCCCGCCACCGGAAAACGGGGGTCTGGGAGGGGTCGTCGTCGGGGTAGTAGTTCTTGGGCACCGAAATGGGCAGCCCCTTGGCTACATCCCGGCGGTATTCCGCGTCCAGGGTCAGCTTGTCATACTCGGGATGGCCGGTGACAAAGATTTGACGGCCGTTCTCGGTGCTCAGCAGGAAGGGCCCGGCCTCGTCGCTGGCAGCCAGCACCCGGAGGGCGGGGCAGTTCTGGACATCCTCCACACAGATGCCGGTGTGGCGGCTGTGGGGGGCATAGAACACCTCGTCGAAGCCCCGGACCAGAGGATTGGCCGGCCGGGTGACCCGGTGGGGGAAGATGCCGAACATCTTCTGGGGCAGCAGCTCCTTGCGGACGCCGTAGTGGTAGTAGAGGCCGGCCTGGGCGCCCCAGCAGACGTGGAGGGTGGAATAGACGTTGGTCTTGGAATATTCCATGATCTCGCACAGCTCGGGCCAGTAGTCCACCTCCTCAAAGGGGATGGTTTCCACCGGCGCGCCGGTGATAATCATCCCGTCAAAGCGGCGATTCCGCACCTCGTCGAAGGTCTTGTAAAAGGCCTCCAGGTGGGCCGCCGAGACATGGGTGGCGGCGTGGCTGGCCGTCTGGAGCAGGGTCATATGGACCTGCAAAGGACTGTTGGCCAGCAGACGGGCAATCTGGGTCTCGGTGGCGATCTTGGTGGGCATCAGGTTGAGGATGGCAATTTCCAGAGGCCGGATGTGCTGGGAGAGGGCCCGCTCCCGGTGCATGACAAAGATGTTCTCAGCATACAAAGCATCGTAGGCTGGCAGAGTCTTGGGGATAATCAGCGGCATGGGCGCGGGCCTCCTTTTTGTAATTCGATGTGACGGAAAATCAGACCTTGTCCAGGGCCTGGGCGATGTCGGCGATCAGGTCCTCGCTGGACTCCAGGCCGCAGCTCATACGCACCAGCTCAGCGGGAACGCCGGCGGCCTTCAGCTGCTCGTCGTTCATCTGGCGGTGGGTGCTGGAAGCGGGATTCAGGCAGCAGGTCCGGGCGTCAGCCACGTGGGTCTCAATGGCGGCCAGACGCAGGGACTTCATGAAGGTGCTGGCTGCCTCCCGGCCGCCGGCCAGGCCGAAGGACACCACGCCGCAGCTGCCGTTGGGCAGGTACTTCTGGGCCAGAGCGTGGTAGGGGCTGGACTCCAGGCCGCAGTAGTCCACATAGGCCACCTTGGGGTGCTTCTCCAGGAACTGGGCCACTGCCAGGGCGTTGGCGCAGTGGCGGGCCATCCGCACATGGAGGCTCTCCAGGCCCAGGTTGAGGATGAAGGCGGACTGGGGGGACTGGCAGCAGCCAAAGTCCCGCATCAGCTGGGCGGTGGCCTTGGTGATGAAGGCGCCCTCCTTGCCGAACCGCTCGGCGTAGGTGATGCCGTGATAGCTCTCGTCGGGGGTGCACAGGCCGGGGAACTTGTCGGCGTGGGCCATCCAGTCAAACTTGCCGCTGTCCACGATGGCGCCGCCGATGCAGGCGCCGTGGCCGTCCATGTACTTGGTGGTGGAGTGGGTGACGATGTCGGCGCCCCACTCGATGGGCCGGCAGTTGACGGGGGTGGGGAAGGTGTT
>CALWZL010000099.1 GCA_944385995.1 uncultured Faecalibacterium sp. | reverse complement strand
TCTGGGGGCCTGCCGCAGTTACATTGTGACCGTCTGGGGCATCGGCTATAAGTTCGACCCCGACGCCCGCCGGTAATCCATGCACCGGCCCAAACGGTTTCACCCCGCCGCCCCCGGCATCCGCGCTCAGCTGATGCTGTTCCTCGCCTTCATCTGCCTTCTGCTGCTGGGACTGTACTGGTTCCTCTCCACCCAGCTTCTGGAGCCCCTCTACAATCGCCGCATCGAAACCCAGCTGGCCGGACAGGCCGACGAAATCGTCACCCTGATCCAGCAGACCCAGGACGAAGGGGGCGTTATTTCCAGCTGGGACTTCGGCGTCCTGGTGGTGGACAGCACCTTCCGCACCAAGCTGTATGAGAGCCTGTCCGCCAATACCCAGCTGACCAACTTCTGTGTCGATATCTCGGACTCCACCCTCCGCAGCGTCATCACCATTGAGAATCTCTACCCCTGCCTGCTCCACAACAGCACCCTGTCCTCCAAGTCGGACAGCAGCAGTTTCTCCTGGGACAAATCCACCGTCATCGAAATGCGCCGGGCCTGCCGTGCCAACGGCAGCTGGCTCCAGGTCCTCAACACCAGCGGCGGTTCCTCCCAGGTGGTGGTGGGCCGGATGAGCCTGGACGGGACTTATTCGGTGCTGGTCTCCACCAGTCTGGTCCATGTGGCCGAGGCGGGCCAGGTCCTCAGCGATATGCTGCCCGTGATCGCCATGCTAGTCTTTGCCTTTGCGCTGGCGGCGGCCTGGCTGTTCAGCCAGTGGTTCACCCGCCCCCTCCGGGAATTGTCCGACGCGGCCCGTCAGGTGGCCCAGGGGGATTATTCGGTCCATGTGGACTCCAACCGCCGGGATGAGCTGGGCGCCCTGGCCGAGGATTTCAACCATATGGCCAAGGAAGTCCAGCGGGCCGCCCAGATGCAGCGGGACCTGCTGGCCAATGTCTCCCACGATCTGCGCACCCCCCTGACCCTCATCAAGGGCTATGCGGAGACGGTCCGGGACATCACCGGCGACGACAAGGCCCACCGGGACGAACAGCTGAACATCATCGTGGACGAAACCGACCGGCTCACCGCCCTGGTATCCAGCGTCATGGAGCTGAGCAAGGTGACCAGCGGCGCCGACAAGTGCGAAAAGGTCCGCTTTGACATGGGCCAGCTCTGTGACGAGGTCAGCGAGCGGTACGACGCCGTCTGTGCCCAGAACGGCTGGACCCTGAAACTGGAGGTGCCCGACCAGCCCCTGGATGTCTATGCCGACCCCGCCATGATGGAGCGGGCTCTCCACAACCTGCTGGGCAACGCCATGCACCACATCGGCCCCGACGGGATCTTCATCCTGCGGGCCGAGCCCTGCGGCGAAGGGGTCCGTGTGGAGGTGGAGGACCATGGCCCCGGCATTTCCGCCGAGGATCTGCCCTATATCTTTGAGCGGTATTACCGCTCCCGCTCGGACGCCGGCAAGGCCGGCACCGGTCTGGGCCTGTCCATCACCAAGGCCATCTTCCAGCAGCACGGCTTCCGCTTCGGGGTCCAGAGCACCCCGGGCAAGGGTTCCACCTTCTGGTTCATCATGAAAGCGCCCCCCGAAGAAGCCTGACTGCTCCTATCATCCGCCGGTCCATTGCATTTCGCCGTCTGATTGTTGTATACTGTTGACGTTCGATCCATCCCAGAGAGGGCCCAGAGCGTCCGGGCCCGCGGAGGCTGACAGATGCTTACCATCACTGTTGCGCGGGACGGCAGCGGCGACTTTGCCACCATCGGCGAGGCCGTCCTGGCCGTGCCCTATGACCTGCCCGCCGAGATTTTGATCGGTCCGGGCACCTACCGCGAAAAACTGGTCTGTGAAAAACAAACCATCACCCTGAAAGGCGCCGGCATGGGCAAAACCCGTCTGGTCTGGGGGGACGGCGGCAAGCTGCCCCACGGGGACGGACGCCCCACCCATACCTTCCGCAGCTGGACCGCCTTCTTCAGCGGCGGTCTGGTCACCGTGGAGGACATGACCATCGAGAATGACGCCGGGCCCGGTTCCCAGGCCGGTCCGGCCATCGCGGCCTATGTGGACAGCCAGCGGGCGATTTTTCGCCGGGTGCGGCTGCTGGGCAGCCAGAACACCCTGTTCTGTGCGCCCCTCCCCGACAAAGAGCGGGAAAAAGATGGTTTCCTGGGTCCCCGGGTCTTTGCGCCCCGGCGGCCCAGCGCCCAATATTACCAGGGCTGCGAGATTGTCGGCGACATCGACTTTATCTTTGGCGGGGCCGACACGCTGTTTGAACAGTGCATCCTCCGCTCGGTGGACAACGACACCGGCGCCTGCCGCGGCTATGTCACCGCCCCTTCCACCGCCCCCGACGGGCTGGGCTTTGTCTTTTGGGACTGTGACTTTGTTTCCGACTGTCCCGCCGGCTCGGTCTATCTGGGCCGGCCCTGGCGTCCCTCCGGCAAGACCGCCGTCCTGGAATGCCGCCTGGGCAAACACATTGCCCCGGCGGGTTTCTGCGCCTGGAACGGCCGGTCCGACTGGGACAAATCCACCTTCGCCGAGGAGGGCAACACCGGCCCCGGCGCCAACGAACGGATGGGCGGGCTGGTCATCAGCCTGAGCGCCGCAGAGGCCGGCCGGCTGCTGAACCGCGCCCGGCGGCGCTGCCGTCCCGAATGAGAAAGGAAGCTGTGTCATGAACGGCCTGCCGGATTGGCTCAAATGGCTGGTGGTCGTTGTTGTCTTTGTGCTGCTGGCCGGCCTGATGCTGGCAGTCAATGACCGGGCCTCCCGGGTGGATATGCCCGAGCCCGACAACACCTTCGGCATCTACAAAACCACCAGCCAACAAGCGTAACCAAACCAAAAAAGGACCTG
>CALWZL010000098.1 GCA_944385995.1 uncultured Faecalibacterium sp. | reverse complement strand
GGAGATGCAAGGATTGACTTTCCCTGTCAAAACCGGTACACTCATTTCATCATGAACCCACAAAATCTGTGCTCTCCCGCCCCACACTCAGAAAGGATTACTGTTGACCCATGCTGCAACTCTTTGAACAAATGGACGAGGGGATGAATACCGCCCTGGCCGTCGCCGTCCCTCTGATTTCCGGCATCGCCGAGCTGATCGGCCTGCTCATCATCGTGGTCAGCCTCCTCCGCACCACCTACCATTATTTGCGGGTGGTCCTGGTCCACGACGACTACGACTACCACCTTGAGATGAGCACCGGCCTGATTACGGCTTTGGAGTTCCTGATGGCGGCTGAGGTTTCCAAGACCATCCTGCTGCCCACTCTGGACGCCGTCTTTTTGCTGGTGGCCACCTTTGGCTCCCGCGCCCTCATGAGCATCCTGCTGCGGGTGGAAATGCGGTCGGAACGGGCCGAACGGGCCGAGGCCAAGCGGGACGAGCGCCGCGCCGAGCGGCGGGCCGAGCTGGAATCCAGTCCTTTCTGGCCCTGGAAGGGCAGCACGGCCCCTTCCGAGTCTTCCAATCCGACGGACAAGCCGGATTCCCAGACCTTCCGGGAGTCGAAATGAGCCCTTGGTTTTGGCATTTTGTTGAAAAAATGCCGTCTCTTTTTGACGCCGCTGTGAAATCTTCCAAAATACAGAGCTTCTTATTGACATGATCCACAAGAAGCGCTATACTGACATCGTCGAAAGCAAAGGCGCTGATGGATTCCAAATCCGTCAGCGCCTTTTGTTTTCCGCCGCTTGGCACATCCCGCTGCTCAGAGAGAATAGAGGGCTCTCCGAGCGGCGGCCCACGCCGCAACGGGTTTTGATGTGCGGGCGTTCTCCTTCTTCTTTTTCTTTCCTTTTACCAGATGCTTAAAAGCAGAGCAGTCTCCGCCTCCCACCTCCGACAGGGCGGAGGCTGTTTTGTTGTCAGATGCTTGCATTTTTGCCGCAGGTGTGCTACAATCTTCTCAGTTTCATCCTGACCAAGCGTGAGAGAGCAGACGCTCTCTTGAATGCGGACAAACAGGGACCCGATTTGACACCTCAGAGAAGGCTGCCGCCGCAGATGCGGCGCGCTGCAAGCAGCCCGGCAGTCATCCCGTCCCCTACCACCGCGGAGCGCAGAGGCGAACCTCTGCCGGGTCTGCCCGTTACAGCACAGCGAGAGGCGCTGTCCTTTGGGCAGCGCAATTCGGGTGGAACCGTGGAGCGGTTTCCGGCATCGATTGACCGGCGCTTCATCCCGTGCATCTTTTCAGCGGGATGAAGCGCCTTTTGTTTTTACTTCTAACCGGATTTAGGAGAAAGGAAAAACTGCGATGAAGATCATTTACAACGACGGCACCGTTGCCGAGTGCCCCCAGGACCAGGAACTCCACGTCCTGCGCCACACCGCCGCCCACATCATGGCCCAGGCCATCAAGCGCCTGTATCCCGACGCCGACTTCGGCTATGGCCCCGCCACCGAGAACGGATTCTACTACGATGTGGATCTGGGGGATGTCAAGCTGACCGACGAAGATCTGGCTGCCATCGAGAAAGAGATGCACAAGATCACCAAGGAGAATCTGCCCATCAAGGCCTTCATCCTGCCCCGTCCCGAGGCCATCAAGCTGATGGAGGACCGCAAGGAGAAGTTTAAGGTGGAGCACATCGGCGATCTGCCCGAGGATGCCACCATCAGCTTCTATCAGCAGGGCGAGTATATCGACATGTGCGTCGGCCCCCACCTGACCTACACCAAGGGCCTGAAGGCCTTCAAGATCACCCAGCAGTCGGGCGCCTACTGGAAGGGCGACAAGGCCAACAAGATGCTGACCCGCATCAACGGCGTGGCCTTCCGCACCCAGGAAGAGCTGGAAGCCTGGGAGAAGCAGCAGGAAGAGGCCCGGGCCCGCGACCATCGCCGGATCGGCAAGGAGATGGGCCTGTTCATGACCGACGACCTGGTGGGCCGCGGCCTGCCCATGTTCCTGCCCAACGGCTATATCGTCTGGCAGGAGCTGGAGAACTATATCAAGGGCAAGGAGCGCGCCCGGGGCTATCAGCATGTCATGACTCCCTGCGTCGGCACCGTCAACCTCTACAAGACTTCCGGCCACTGGGATCACTACCGCGAGAATATGTTCCCTGCCATGGAGATGGAGGGCGAGAGCTACGTCCTGCGTCCCATGAACTGCCCCCATCACATGATGATTTACGCCAACCGGCCCCACTCTTACCGTCAGCTGCCCATCCGCATCGGCGAGATTGCCCACGACTTCCGGTATGAGGCCAGCGGCACCCTGAAGGGCATCGAGCGCGGCCGTCATTTCTGCCAGAACGACGCCCACCTGTTCGTCACCCCCGAGCAGATCAAGAGCGAAGTGGCCGCAGTCTGCGACCTGATTTTTGAGGTATACAAGGACTTCAACATCACCGACTACCGCTGTGTTCTGTCCCTGCGGGACCCCAACGACAAGAAGAAGTATCACGACGACGACGCCATGTGGAACCACGCCGAGACTGCCCTCCGCGAGGTGCTGACCGAGCTGGGCATCGACTTCACCGAGGAGATCGGCGAAGCTGCCTTCTACGGTCCCAAGCTGGATGTCAACGTCCGTCCCGCCGTGGGCGCCGAGTACACCCTGTCCACCTGCCAGCTGGACTTCTGCCTGCCGGCCAAGTTCCACCTGACCTACGTGGACAGCGACGGCACCGAGAAGACCCCCGTGGTGCTGCACCGCGCCATCCTGGGCTCCATTGACCGCTTCATGGCCTACCTGATCGAGGAGACCAAGGGCCGCTTCCCCACCTGGCTGGCCCCCACCCAGGTCAAGGTTCTGCCCGTCTCCGAAAAGACCCTGGACTATGCTTCCGAGGTCACCGACAAGCTGGCTTCCGCCGGCATCCGTGTGGTCCTGGA
>CALWZL010000097.1 GCA_944385995.1 uncultured Faecalibacterium sp. | reverse complement strand
TTCTGGGCCAGCTGGGCCTTGAAGTGGGCGCTCTCCTTGTCCAGGGTGATGGTCTCCAGGACGTTGATGGCCTTGTACAGGATGGCGCCGCCGGGGGTCTCATAGACGCCGCGGCTCTTCATGCCCACCAGACGGTTCTCGACGATGTCCAGCAGGCCGATGCCGTTTTCGCCGCCCAGCTTGTTCAGGTACTCCACCAGCTCCACAGCGCCCATTTCCTTGCCGTCCACGGCGGTGGGGATACCCTTCTCAAAGTGGATGGTCACATAGGTCGGGGTGTCGGGTGCCTGCTCGGGGCTGACGCCCAGCTCCAGGAAGCCGGGCTTGTTGTACTGGGGCTCGTTGGCGGGGTTCTCCAGGTCCAGGCCCTCGTGGGACAGGTGCCACAGGTTCTTGTCCTTGGAGTAGTTGGTCTCGCGGTTGATCCGCAGGGGGATGTGATGGGCCTCGGCGTAGTCGATCTCCTCGTCACGGCTCTTGATGTCCCACTCACGCCAGGGAGCGATGATGGCCATATCGGGGCAGAAAGCCTTGAGGGTCAGCTCGAAACGGACCTGATCGTTGCCCTTGCCGGTGCAGCCGTGGCAGATGGCGTCGGCACCCTCGGCGATAGCGATGTCGGCCAGCGCCTTGGCGATGCAGGGACGTGCAAAGGAGGTGCCCAGCAGGTAATCCTCATACTTGGCGCCGAACTTCAGGGTCGGGAAGATGTAGTTCTCCACGAAGTCCTTCTTGAGGTCCAGAACATACAGCTTGGAAGCGCCGGTCTTCTTGGCCTTCTCTTCCAGGCCGTCCAGCTCGGTGCCCTGGCCCACATCGCCCGACACGGCGATGACTTCGCAGTTGTTGTAGTTTTCCTTCAGCCAGGGGATGATGATGGAGGTATCCAGGCCGCCCGAATAGGCCAGCACAACCTTCTTGATGTCTTCCTTTTTCTTCATAACTCCTCGCTCCTTTTCGCGTTGTTTTGCAGATTTCACACTTTCGGCCGCACGCCCTTTGGTGCGGCGCCAGCGCCTCGTGCGCTACTGTCATTATTATACGCCGCGCGTCTGGATCGTCAATGCAGAAAAATAACAAACCTTTTCATGTTTCCGGGGCGGATTTGAGGCATTTTGTATTTTTATGCAGTTATATCTGCATATTATGCGTTTATATACATTGTTCTGCTGCAAATTTCGGGAATCTCCCGGGGGTGGTTTTCCCGCCGGGGCGGCCAAACAAAGCAAAAAGCGCCCGCTTCAAACGGGCGCCCGAAGAAAATGGTAAAAATATTTTTTGTGGTTCGTCATTGCGGGGTGCCGGGCTGGCTGTACTGGTCCAGCACCCGGGCGATCTCCTCCGGTTCCAGCTGAAGCCGGACCGGCTGGGGGGCGGTGTTTCCCCTGCGCAGGGGCAGCCACCAGGTGGACAGCCCCGCCCAGCGGCCGAACTTATAGCCGGTGTGGGGGCAGCGGCCCACGCAGACAAAGCCGAATTTTTCATGGAACCGCTCGCTGGCAGGGTTGGGGTCGGCCAGAAGGGCATAGACATTCCAGTAGCCCTGGCGGTTGAGCAGCTCCAGCAATGCGCCGTAGAGGGCGGGCCCCACCCCGGCGGAACAGGCGTCCGGCGCGCAATAGATGGTGCTCTCCACGTCCCAGTCAAAGGCCTCCCGGGGGTGGTAGCGGTGGGCGCAGGCGTAGCCCAGCAGCCGGCCGCTGCCGTCCCGGGCCAGAATCAGGGGCGCCCGGGCCAGGGTATCCTCCACCCACTGCTCATATTCTTCCAGGGTGGAAGGGGTGATCTGAAAGGTGGCAATCCGGTTCAGGACGTACCAGTTGTAAATGGCCAGAATTTCCGCCGCGTCGGCCCGGGTGGCCAGAGAGAGCCGGGGCCGGGCGTTTTGGGCCCATGCCGCACAGAGGGCCTCTTTCTCGGCTTTGGTCAGCTTTTTCAGGGCCGCTTCCCGCCGGAGGGCCGACGGTTTATCGGTGCACCGCTCCAGATAGGCCAGGTGTTCCGCCTTGAAAGCCCGGGTGGCCCGGGCGCCCTGGCCGGTTTTGTGGGCGTGGAGCCGGGCGGCGGGGTCGTTGGTCCAGCCGGTGTAGAGCTGCCCGCCCCCGCAGCGGACCATGTAGACATAGGCGGGGGCCATCACCTCAAAGCCGTCCATTGTTTTTCAGCACCAGGCGGCAGGCGGCCACCGCGGTCTGTTTGTCTTTGGCGGTAATCAGAAACCGGCTGGCGTGGCAGAAACTGATTCCATCCAACCCGCTGCGGGCCTGGATGACATCCTGGGTCTGGCCGGCCCAGGAGGCGGGAAAGGGCAGTTTGGGCTTTTTGGTCCGGTGGTCGGTGACGCACTGGGCGCTCCAGCCCCCCCGCTGGCTGGGATAGACCACAAACAGGGCGTCGGTCTTATACAGACCGTTTTTCCAGGGCAGATAGCAGGGCAGCACCACGATGCCGTCCTTGGAGGCTGCATAGGCGGCCCGGACCTTTTCGTCGGCCCGGTTGACGGCGTTGGCCGACTCGATCTGCCGGGTCAAAATCTGTTTGGCCACCGCCACCGCCTCAAAAAATCGGTCGTCGGCGCTGTCGGGAGAGTCCCAGGTGGGATTGAAAAAGCCGATGGCATCGCACAGGCTGTTCTGCTCGCCGGTGTTGTCGTTGAGGTCCAGGGGCTGGATGAAGTTCTCATCGATCAGCCGGGCCTGCCGCTCTCCCACCAGGCCGGGGCCCAGCATCCGCCACAACAGGCCAAAGGCTGCATAGGGCACCCCGTTGGGCCGGGTTTCCCGGGGCTCCCGGTGATGGTCAAACATTCCGTCTCCAATATCGTAGACGATGCCGTCAAAGTCATCCGGCACCACAAAGCCCCGGCTCACCTTGATATCGGGGCGCAAAATCTGCAAAAGTGCGGTCGCAAACACATCGTCGGCGTGAAACTTGCCGGCATGGGTAAAACCGCGGGCTGGAATTTTCATAGGTGCACCTCTTACTGTTGTTTTTCGTAACAGTATACCACACTTTCAGGGTTTGCGCAAAGTAATATTCCACT
>CALWZL010000096.1 GCA_944385995.1 uncultured Faecalibacterium sp. | reverse complement strand
TCGATGCACTGGTTGAGGAATTGATTGCGGGAGATTCCGATTTCGGCGGCCTTGGCGTCCACAATGGCCAGGGTTTCCAGCGGCAGACGGACCGAGACGATTTCTTTTTCCATCTTTTTAGGGGTGAATTTTGTCATAAAACAGCATCCTCCTTGCTAAATTGTAATTGTTTTGCTATGATAAATCCATATTCTGTATATGAATCAAATAATGATTCTAATTAGTATTCAAAACCAATCGCAATTTATCCCAAAGGACCATAACAAAGGAGGATGGAGGATGCGCAGAGATTTTTTCCGGTGCGGCGACCGGGAGAGAGAAGAAAAAGGGGCGGATCGTATAGTTCCCCCACCTCCGGCCCATACTGTCCCCGAAAGGGGGCGCGGAATGTGTCCATGCGGCGGATTGCGGCCCTGTATGGGGCGGTGCTGCTGGGATTTGCGGTGGTGGTCTGCCGGCTGTACCTGACGGCCAGCAATACCAGCTATGCGGCCCGGGCCGAGGGCCAGAGCAGTGTGACCCTGACCCTGCCGGCGAAGCGGGGCGGGTTTTACGACTGTGACGGCCTGCCCCTCACCGGGCTGGAAAACACCTGGTACGCCCTCTGCCTGCCGGGGGAGAGCAGTTATGTGCGGCTGTACGACGCGGCGGGGGCGGCGGGACAGGCCCAGCTCTACCAGCGGCGGAACGCGGCGGCGCCCTTTCTGCTCCAGGTCAGCCGGGACGTGACGGATTTGGGGCTGTACTGTTATACGGTGCCCCGGCGGTACTGTTCCGTTCCCCTGTGCCAGCACCTGATCGGCTATCTGGACGGAGAGGGAAAGGGGGTGTCGGGGCTGGAAGCCGCCCTGGATGACATCCTGGCGGGCAGCGGCGTCCAGGACACCATCGAATGCGCCGTCACCGGACAGGGCCGGCTGGTGGAGGGAACCCAGCCGGTCTACACCCAGGCCGCCGGAGACGGGGCGGGGGTGCAGCTGACCATTTCCCGGCCGGTGCAGCGGGCGGTGGAAGGGGTGGCCGCCGAGACCATGACCACCGGGTGCATTCTGGTGCTGGACACCGCCACCGCCCAGGTGCGGGCCAGTGTCAGCCTGCCGGGCTATGACCCCGAAAACGTTTCGGCCAGCCTGGACGCAGCGGGGAGCCCGCTGCTGGACCGGACCCTGGCCGCCTACGCGGTGGGTTCGGTGTTCAAGCCGGTGCTGGCGGCCGCCGCCATCGAGGCGGGGGAGGATGACCTGGTGGTGGAATGCCCCGGCTATACGGTGGTGGATGGACAGGTGTTCCGGTGCGCGTCGGGCACCGCCCACGGCACGGTGGACCTGGCCGCCGCCCTGGAAAAGAGCTGCAACGGCTATTTCATCCGGCTGGGCCAGGCCCTGGGGGCGGATGCAGTGCTGGAAGCCGCCCAGCGGCTGGGGTTCGGCCAGTCGGTGAGCGTGGCGGGAAGCCTCCGGGGCGCCGCCGGGGTCCTGCCCGGCCGGGAAAGCCTGGATTCCCCCGGCCAGCTGGCCAACTTCAGTTTCGGGCAGGGCCAGCTGCTGGCCACGCCCTTGCAGGTGGCCGCCATGATGAACGCCATCGCGGCGGATGGGGTGTACCGGACCCCCTCCTTTGTGCTGGGAACGGTGGACGAGACCACCGGCCGGGAAGGGGAGCAGGTTCCCCAGCCGGCGGCCCGGCAGGTCTTTTCGGTGGATACCGCCCGGCGGCTCCGGGAACTGCTGGCGGGGGTGGTGACCGAGGGCACCGGCCACGAGGGCGCCCCGGTCCACGGCACCGCCGCCGGCAAGACCGGCACCGCCCAGACCGGCCAGTTCACCGCCGACGGACAGGAAAAAATGAATCTCTGGTTTGCGGGCTTCTGCCCCGCCGATGAGCCGGTGTATACGGTGGTGGTGCTGCAGGACGGCCAGACCGACCCGGCCTGTTCCAGCGCGGCCATCTTCGGCCAGGTCTGCGAGGCCCTCTGGCTGCTGGACCAGTAAAATCCCCCCAAAACCTGCCGCCGGCGTCTTGCTTTTGGGCGCGGGTTGTGCTATTCTATAGAAGTATTTTCATGCAAAGTTTCGGGCCCGGGCCCACCGCCCGCCCCACCAAGTAGTAAGGAGCGTTATACAGATGACGGTTTACGAGATTGTCGGCGGCGTGATTCTGCTGGTCGTTGCAGTTGCGATCATCGTGCTGACCCTGCTGCAGCACACCCATGGCCAGGGCCTGGCCGGTGCCATCGGCGGCAATATGCAGAGCGCCAACAACACCCGGCTCAGCCCGGCGGATCAGATGCTGGCCAAAATCACCCGGGTCGCCGGCGTGATCTTCTTTGTAGTGGCGATTGTCGCCTGCGTGCTGTCCAGCCGGTTGGGCTGATCTGCCGACCGCGTCCAGTGGACGAAACAGGGAGGCAGATCAGGCGCCGCGCTCCGGTTTTTGCAAGCGCCCGCCGTGGCGCGCCGCAAAAATCGGCTAAGCGCAAGAGGACAGCTATTCCAGGCTGGCTTACCAATCAACGAAACAGCCAGGGCGTGCCGACCGCAAAAAGAGGGAACACCAGGCAAGGACTGCGTTCCCCCTGGAGTGTGCCGGTCCGGCACGCCGGGAAGGCCCCGCGGCAGAGCGGGGCTGTTTTTGTGTCCGGGGAAGCCGGACCAGGCAGCGCGTCCGCCCGAAGGAGCAGACGGACGCAGAAGGATGTGAAGGAGAGTAACACATTTTATGGCAATGAGAGATAAAATCGAGCGCGCCATTCAGATGCAGCCCTGCACGGTGCGGGACCTGAAGGCGAAATTCGGCGGGGACCGCGCCGCCGACCGGAAGGTGATGGACGCCCTGGACGAGCTGGTCCGGGAAGCGGTGGTCTGCCAGAAGGAGGGGGTGTTCTTCACGGTCCGTTCGGGCCGGAAGGACAAGGCCCTGGTCTGTACCCTGGTCAAGCTGGGCAAGACCTTTGGTTTCGTGATGCTGGAGGACGGTTCGGGGGATATCTTCATCCCGGGCCGCCTGATGAAGGGCGCCATGCCGGGGGACCGGGTGCTGGTGGAAAAGCTGGCCCATCCCCGGGTAGAGGGCAGCGACGAGGGCGAGATTCTGGCCGTCCTGGAGGAAAAGAACAACCTGGTGGGCACCACCCGGCGGATCAGCGGCCGGCTGGTGTTTGTGCCGGACGACTGCCCGGCCATCTCGATGCAGATTCTGCGGGACAGCGAGGGCGGCGCCCGGGACGGTGACAAGGTGGCGGTGGAGATCCGCCAGCGCGGGATGCGGCAGGAGGACCACCGTGTGGCTGTGACCATGCGGTTTGGTTCCAGCGACGAGGCCAAGCGCTGCGCCAAAGCCCTGCTCTATGCCCGGGAAGTCCACGTCCGGTTCCCGGAGGAAGTGCGGGAGGAAGCCAAAAAGCTGGAGAACGTCACCATCACCGAGGCGGACACCGCCGGCCGGATGGACCTGCGGGCCCTGCCCATCTTCACCATCGACAGCGCCGAGACCAAGGACATCGACGACGCCATCAGCCT
>CALWZL010000095.1 GCA_944385995.1 uncultured Faecalibacterium sp. | reverse complement strand
GCCGGATCAGGCATTCGGGCGGCGGAACGAGGACGCCCCCTCTGGAGGGCGTTGAAAAACAGCCTGCTCCGGCCAACAAAAAAGCCCGCATGGAAACAGTTGTCTGCATCCATGCGGGTTTTGTACAAGTTGCGCCAGCAGGAGTCGAACCTGCGATGGGGGAGTCAAAGTCCCCTGCCTTACCGCTTGGCGATGGCGCATCATTCATTGCACGGCGGCCCGGAGGACCGCGCACACCGTGCAAATTATTATACCATATCTGCCGCGCCTGTGCAAGTGCATCTGCCGTGCCTGTGCAAGTGCGGCGCACCAAATTCAACCGATCACTCGATCAGGCCGTTGAGCAAGGTCAGGCACTTGCGGCTGTGGAGCTTGCGGATGGCCTTGGCCTCGATCTGGCGGACACGCTCGCGGGTGACGCCGAAGTCCCGGCCCACCTCCTCCAGGGTGCGGGGACGGCCGTCGTCCAGGCCGAAGCGCAGCCGGATGACCTTCTCCTCACGGGGGGTCAGGCTCTTGAGGGCCAGGTTGATCTGCTGGGCCACCATGGCGCGGTCGGCGGCCTTGCCGGGGGCCTCGGCGTTCTCGTCGGCGACGAAATCGCCCAGGGAGGAATCCTCCTCCTCGCCCACCGGGCTCTCCAGGCTGGCGGGCTCCTGGGCCATCCGCTGAATCTCCCGGACCCGCTCGACGGTCATATCCATGGCCTTGGCCAGTTCCTCGGCGGTGGGCTCGTGGCCGTTCTGGTAGACCAGCTGGCTGGTGGCCTGGCGCATCCGGTTGATGGTCTCCACCATGTGGACCGGGATGCGGATGGTGCGGGCCTGGTCCGCGATGGCGCGGGTGATGGCCTGGCGAATCCACCAGGTGGCGTAGGTGGAGAACCGGAAGCCGCGGGCGCAGTCGAACTTTTCGGCGGCCTTAATCAGGCCGATGTTGCCCTCCTGAATCAGGTCCAGGAAGGCCAGGTTGTGGCCCACATGCTTCTTGGCGATGGACACCACCAGGCGCAGGTTGGCCTCGCTGAGGCTGCGGCGGGCGTTCAGGCCGTCCTGACGGGCCTTCATCAGCTCTTCCCGCCGCTCGTCGGTCAGGGGACCGTCTTCCACGGCCTCCATGGCTTCCTTCTCCTCGGCGGCCTCCTCGGCCGATTCCTCGGAGCGCTCCTTGTCCTTGCGGTCCTCGGGGTCCAGATCCTCCTCCGGCTCCTCGTAGTCGGGGGAGTTCTCGTCCTCCTCAAACGAGAAGCGGGCGGTGTTGCGCTTGATGTAATCGGGACGGTTATACTTCTTGCGGTCGGCCTGCAAAATCCGCGCCGCCTCGGCGCCCGCATGAATCCGGCGGCTCAGCTCCACTTCCTGCTCAGCCGACAGCAGCGGAATCTGGCCGATCTGCTTTAAGTAATTCTTGACGGGGTCGTCCAGCAGCTCATCCATGGCCGCCTTCAGGTCGGCAGGGTTCTCCTCCAGCCGGTCCTCCTCGGGCTCGTCGTAGTCGTCGTTGGCGCTGTTCTCGGCGCTCTCCACCTCTGCCAGGATGCCGTCCACGTCCAGGGATGCCTCGTTCTCCTGGATCTTGATCCCCCGCTCCTCCAAAATGGTGTACAGGCTCTCGGTGTCCAGGCCGCATTCCTGCGCCAGTGCACGCACTTCGTCCGCGTTGACGGTTCCCTCGTTGGCGCCCTTGCGCAGCATCTCTTTTAAGGTCATGCCCATATTTCTCTCTCCTTTTCGCTCAAGAGGTCAGGCGGCGGTACCGCTCAGATCACCAGCCCGCCGTTTACGCCGAACACCTGCCCCGTGATATACCCGGCTTCCTCCCCTGCCAGGAACAGCAGGGCCCGGGCCACTTCTTCGGCACTGCCCAGCCGTCCCACCGGGGTCTCTTCGGCCAGGGCTTCCCGGTCGGCCGGGGTAAAGGACGCCATCATATCGGTATCAATGACGCCCGGGGCCACACAGTTGGCCGTGATGCCGCTGGGCCCCTCCTCACGGGCCAGCGCCTTGGTCAGGCCGATCAGGCCGGCCTTGGCCGCCGAATAGTGCACCTCACAGCTGCCGCCGGTCTGGCCCCACATACTGCTCACCGTCAGAATCCGCCCCCATTTGCGGCGGATCATCCCGGGCAAAGCCAGCTGGCACAGATGGAACGCACCCGTCAGGTTGACATCCAGCATATGCTGCCACTCCTCGGGGGTGATATCGGTGAACAGCTTTTGCTGGGCGATGCCGGCATTGCAGACCAGAACGTCCACATGGCCCAGGACCGTCTCGGCGGCCGCAAAAGCCGCCTCACAGGCCGAACGGCTGGCCACATCGCATTGAAGGGCGATACAGCCGGGCAGACTGGCCTCCAGGGCCGCCGCCGCCGGCGCATTGGTATGATAGAGCACAGCCACCCGATACCCGGCCTGGTAAAAGGCCCGGGCTGCGGCTGCACCGATGCCCCGGTCTCCTCCCGAAATCAGGACGCCCCGGGCCGGGGTGTGCCGCACTGCGGTACAGACGGCCGGTTCCGGCCCGGGCTGGGGCCGCGGGGACGCCGGCTTTTCGGCGGCCGGTTTCTCCGGGGCAGACTGTTCCGGGGCGGACGCCTGCGGCGTTTGGGGTGGCTCAGGCATTTCGGCCACCGGCTCGATCTCGATCGACTCCACCGCCGGCGCCTTGGCCGGCTCCGGCGCAGCCTGGGGCCGCGGGGCCGGTTCGGTGGGCTCCAGCTCAAAGGTCAGCTCAAAATCCTCTTCGTGCATGGGCTGTTTCTCCTGCATCATCATTCGATACCCTGCCGCCCGCCACCGCGCCGCCTATACTTTCCCCTGCCGGAATCGCCGGCACTGCGGCATTTTTGGACAGAAAAGCGGGCACTTTCGGCAAAATACCATCGTATATTATACACCATCGGTGCGAAAAAGGGAAGGGCCTGACGGAAAATATTTTTTCCTGTCCCTTTCAGGTCCGGCCAGGGGGTGTCCACCGGGGCTTTTTCCCCCGCTGGGCCCGCAGACGGTTGAAAAATTCCGCCAGCAGGGCCGAGGCCTCTTCGGCCCGCAGCCCCTGTTCCACCGCCGGGTGATGGTTGAACGGCAAAGCAAACAGGTCGGTCACCGACCCGCAGCACCCGGCCTTGGGATCGGCGGCCCCATACACCACCCGCCGAATCCGGCTGTTGATGATGGCCCCGGCGCACATGGGACAGGGTTCCAGGGTGACGAACAGCTCGCACTCCCACAGCCGCCAGCCCCCCAGGGCCTTGCAGGCGGCGTCGATGGCCAGCAGTTCGGCGTGGTGGGTGGCGTTGCGCTGGGTTTCCCGGGTATTATGGGCCGCCGCCACGATTTCGCCCCGGCGGACGATCACCGCCCCTACCGGCACTTCTCCCAATTCCGCCGCCATTCTGGCCTGCTCCAGGGCAGCGCCCATCCATTCATAGTCACCCATTGGGGCCTCTCCTTTCTTTATGATACAAAAACGGCGCTGATGCGCCACATCTACAGTTTGGCACAACAAGCGCCGCGGCAAACA
>CALWZL010000094.1 GCA_944385995.1 uncultured Faecalibacterium sp. | reverse complement strand
TGCACGCTGAAAGGCATGATGAGCAGCACCGACCCCAGCAGGATCACCAGTGCAAAGCCCAGGGCAATGACCCGCACAGGGGATTGCTTTTTGATAAAGTCGAACATAAAATCTCCTTGCTTGCCGCAGAGCCGTGGAGGCGGTGCGGCATCTAAGACCAGGGGTGAACCGGGCGGCCCGGCGGGTCGGGCCGAGACCGTCCAGATACACCTTAGTATAGCAGAAAATGGGCAAAAGGGAAGGGGATTTCCCTCTTTTTTCAGGAAAAGCAGGGGTGAAACCGTTTCCAGGTCCGGTTGATGCCCCTGCAAAAGTGGCCCGTGTCCATTTCAGACAGGCCGAAACGGGCACGGGCCGGAAAAGAAGGAGGGGAATGTCGGGGTCAATGGGCGGCGGTCTTGGCGGTGTGGCGCTGGATCAGTTTGACCACTTCCACCACCGGGATCACCAGGAAAGCCAGGACCAGAGCCACCAGGTACTCATTCCAGTCCACAGGGGTGAAGCCGAACATATCGGCCACAAAGGGGACTTCCAGGACAATGGTGGTCAGGGCCAGGCTGCCCAGCATGGCGCCCCAGAGGACCTTGTTGTGGGTGTGGAGGGAGAAAACGCTCTTGCGCTGGCTGCGCATGTTGAAGCTGTGGAAAATCTCGCACATGCTCATGGTCAGGAAGGCCATGGTCATGCCGTCGTCGCTGACGCCCCGGGGCATCTCAAAATACCCCACTTCCATGCAGTGGCCGATGATATAGGAAGCCAGGGTGATGGCGGCAATCAGCAGGCCCTGATAGGCGATGTCGAAGCCCAGGCCGCCGGCAAAGATGCCGTCCTTGGAGTTGCGGGGCTTCTGCTTCATGATGTCGGCCTCGCTCTGCTCCATGCCCAGAGCCAGGGCGGGGAAACAGTCGGTAATCAGGTTGATGAAGAGCAGATGGACGGGGTTCAGCAGGGTAAAGCCCAGCAGGGTGGCGCAGAACACGCCTAGAACCTCGCTCATGTTGGAGGCCAGCAGGAACTGGATGGCCTTGCGGATGTTGGCGTAGATCCGGCGGCCCTCCTCGACGGCCCCCACGATGGTGGCAAAGTTGTCGTCGGACAGGACCATGTCGGCCACGTTCTTGGTAACGTCGGTGCCGGTGATGCCCATGCCCACGCCGATGTCGGCGGCCTTGATGGAGGGGGCGTCGTTGACGCCGTCGCCGGTCATGGCGGTGATGGCGCCGTTGGACTTCCAGGCAGTGACAATGCGGACCTTGTGCTCGGGCTGGACCCGGGCATAGACGCCGTACTTCTTGACGGCCTGGCCGATCTCGCTGTCGGGAATCTTGTCCAGCTCAGCGCCGGTGATGGCCTGGCTGGCGTTGGTGATGATGCCCAGCTCCTTGGCGATGGCCACGGCGGTGTCCTTGTGGTCGCCGGTAATCATGACCGGGCGGATGCCAGCCTCACGGCACTGGACAATGGCGGGCTTGACCTCGGGACGGACCGGGTCGATCATGCCGGTCAGGCCCAGGAAGCAGAGATCCTGCTCCAGATAGGCGGGCTCGTTCCCGGCGGGCTTTTCGGGCCAGTCCCGCTTGGCGGCGGCCAGAACGCGGAGGGCCTGGTCGGCCATCTCCTTGTTGGCCTTCAGGATCTCTTCCCGCTTGGCGTCGGTCATGGGCAAAACCTTGCCCTTTTCGAGATAGCTGGTGCAGCGCTTGAGGATTTCATCGGGGGCGCCCTTGGTGTACTGGACATAGGCGCTGCCCGAAGCGTGGATGGTGCTCATCATCTTGCGGGAGGAATCGAAGGGCGCCTCGTCCACCCGGGGCTCGGCGGCGGCCAGCTGACCCTTGGGAAGGCCCTCCTTGGCCGCAAAGTTCACCAGGGCGGCCTCGGTGGGCTCGCCCTCGGCCTGACCCTGGTCGTTCAGGTTGGCGTCGTTGCACAGGGCCATGGCAGTGGCCAGGGGGGCAGTCTCGCCCAGATGCTGGACCACCGTCATCTTGTTCTGGGTCAGGGTGCCGGTCTTATCGGAACAGATGACCTGGGTGCAGCCCAGGGTTTCCACGGCGGTCAGACGGCGGATGACGGCGTTGCGCTTGCTCATGTTGGTGACGCCGATGGACAGCACCACCGTGACCACAGTGGCCAGACCTTCAGGGATGGCCGCCACAGCCAGAGACACCGCCACCATGAAGGTGGACAGGACCGAATCCAGGGTGAAGGAGCCGGCCACAATCAGGTCAAAGACAAAGATGAACAGGCAGATGCCCAGGACCAGCTTGGACAAAACGCCGCTCAGCTGTTCCAGCTGGCGCTGGAGGGGAGTCTGTTCCTGCTCGGTGTTGGCCAGGGCGCCGGCAATTTTGCCCATCTCGGTGTCCATGCCGGTGCGGGTGATGAGGGCCTTGCCGCGGCCATAGACCACGGTGGAGCCCATATAGCACATGTTTTTGCGGTCGCCCAGAGGAACGTCCTCCTGGCCCTTGGCCAGGCCCAGGGCGTCGATGATCTTGTTGACCGGGACGCTCTCGCCGGTGAGGGCTGCCTCCTCAATCTTGAGGCTGGCGCTCTCCAGCAGGCGGCCGTCGGCGGGAACGGCGTCGCCGGCCTCCAGCAGGACCACGTCGCCGGGCACCAGCTGGTCGCTGTGGAGCGCAATCTGTTTGCCGTCCCGCAGTACCTTGCAGGTGGCGGCGGTCATGGTTTGCAGGGCCTCAATGGCGGCTTCGGCCTTGCTCTCCTGAAAGACGCCCAGCACGGCGTTCAGCAGCACCACGATCAGGATGATAAAGACTTCTGCAAAGCTCTCCTGCGCGATGAAGTTGGTCACGGCCGAGACGGCGGCTGCAATGATAAGGATGATGAGCATGGGATCTTTCAGCTGTTCAATGAACCGCTGAAGCAGGGTGGGCTTCTCAGCATCCTTGAGTTTGTTGGGGCCATACTTTTCGAGCCGGGCAGTGGCCTCCGCGCTGCTCAAACCGTCCGGGCTGGATTGCAGCTCGTCGATCAGCTCTTGCGGGGTTTGTACATACTCCTGTTTCATTCTGGATGTCTCCTCCTGACGTTTGCATGGGGTGAATCATTCCGGGGCGCCGCACAGCGGGAGCCGTACAGCCCGGAACCACGGAAGGTCGCGAAAAAACAAAAGACTCATGCACTGGATCCATTTCCGGTGCATGAGTCTCATTCTAATCAAAGCTGCCCGAACTCATTCACGGATGAGTTGTCCTGACGAGCTGGCCTCGCGTTTTCACGCGGAATTACTCCCTCATGTGCAGATCATTATAGAGGATCAGGGAGAATTTGTCAATAAGCAAACCCGTTCAAGTGTGAAACGGGCAGAGCATCCAGACCCGCCCGATCCAGCGGGTACCCGGGCCCGGACGGCTGTCCGAAAGGGCAGTGGTTTGCACCGGCAGCAGCTGGCGGCAAAGGGGGTTTTACTCAACGCTAATCATATAATAGTAGACAGGCTGGCCGCCGCGGATGTGGCTGACTTCCACATGGCTGGGGCACTTGGCCTTGACGATTTCGGTGGTGCGCTCGGC
>CALWZL010000093.1 GCA_944385995.1 uncultured Faecalibacterium sp. | reverse complement strand
ATCCGCTATGTGCTGGACAACTGCCCCGACGAGATGGACTTCTTCAACAAGTTCATCGACAAGGGCCTGATCGAGCGTCTGGAACTGGTGGCCGGCAGCGAGTTCGGCCGGGTCACCTACACCGAGGCCATCGAGATCCTCAAGAAGAACAACAAGAAGTTCCAGTACCCGGTGGAGTGGGGCGTGGACATCCAGACCGAGCACGAGCGCTACCTGACCGAGGTGGTCTACAAGAAGCCGGTCTTTGTCACCGACTACCCCAAGGAGATCAAGAGCTTCTATATGAAGCAGAACCCCGACGGAAAGACGGTGGCCGCCGCCGATATGCTGGTGCCCGGCATCGGCGAGCTGATTGGCGGCAGCCAGCGCGAGGAAGACTATACCAAGCTGGCCGCCCGGATGGACGAGCTGGGCCTGGACAAGGCCAGCTACGACTGGTATCTGGACCTGCGGAAGTTTGGCACGGTGGAACACGCCGGCTTCGGCCTGGGCTTTGAGCGGATGCTGATGTACCTCACCGGCATCCAGAACATCCGGGACGTGCTGCCCTTCCCCCGCACCGCCTACGGCATGTAAGTTTTGTTCACCCGTCCGGCCTGGGTCCCCAGACCGGACTTTTTTGATTTTGCATACAGGAGGATCTGCCTGTGGAACCGATTGCCCCCGCCCTTCTGGATTGGTTTGACCGGAATCGCCGGATTCTGCCCTTCCGGGAGGACCCCACCCCCTACCACATCTGGGTCAGCGAGATCATGCTCCAGCAGACCCGGGTGGCTGCAGCCCTGCCCTACTATGAGCGGTTCATCCGGGAACTGCCCGACATCCCCGCCCTGGCGGCCTGCGACCCCCAGCGGCTGGACAAGCTGTGGGAGGGGCTGGGCTACTACCGCCGGGTTCACAGCCTGCAAAAGGCCGCCCAGGTGGTCTGTGACCAGTACGGCGGGGCCCTGCCCGCCGATTACGACGCCCTGCTGGCCCTCCCCGGCATCGGGCCCTATACCGCCGGGGCCATCGCCTCCATCGGCTTCGGGCTGCCCGCCCCGGCGGTGGACGGCAACGTCCTGCGGGTGTTCGCCCGGCTGTACAACGACCCGTCCCCCGTCACCGACCCCGCCGTCAAAAAGACTTTCACCCGGCGGGTGATGGACCACCAACCTCCCGACAACCCCGGGGACTACAATCAGGCCCTGATGGAGCTGGGGGCCCTGGTCTGCCTGCCGGGGGGCGCGCCTCTGTGCGACCGGTGTCCTCTGGCGGAGCTGTGCGAGGGCCGGAAGGCCGGCACCGCCCTGGACCTGCCCCAAAAGGCCCAGCCCAAGCCCCGGAAGGTGGTGCCGGTGACGGTGCTTCTGCTGCGGCAGGCGGGCACCGGGGCCTGGCTCCTCCAGCAGCGGCCCGAAACCGGTCTGCTGGCCGGCCTGTGGCAGCCTCCCGCTCTGGAAGGGGTCTGTCTGGAAGGCCCCGAGGCGGTCCGCCGGGCCGTGGAGCAGCTGGGCCTGGAGCCGGGGGCGGGGGCGCCCCGCGCCCTGCCAGCCGCCAAACACGTCTTCACCCATGTGGAATGGCGCCTCAGCGGCTGGCTGCTGGACCTGCCGGTCCAGCCCGCCCCCGGCGGCTGCGTCTGGGCCGGCCGGGAGGACCTGGAGGGCCGCTACGCCCTGCCCGGCGCTTTCAAGGCCTTCCGCAAGGTGATGCTGGGATAAATTTCCAATCCGCCTTGGGCAATATGGAACACTTTTCAGATGCAGGCGCAGGAAATTTTGTGGATTCCGGTTGTAATTTTGTCCCTCAGCGGGTATAATAGAGGTATTCCGGGGGCACAACGCTGCGGCCCCTGCTGGCTGGGAGGGTATTGGCAGATGTCTCTCGTCCTAAAATGTTCCATCCATATCGTTTCCATCCTCACCGGGATGTTGAAAATGATGCTGTATCTGACCGGCCGGTACCATGATTTGAAAAAACGCTGTGCGCGTAAAAAGGAGAGTGCTCAACCTATGAAGAAATCCTGTCTGATCGCCGTGATCGCAGCGCTGGCCGCTGTGGCTGGTGCCCTGGTTGCCGTGGCCGTCTACCTCCGCCGCCGTGAGAAAGAGCTGGACGAATACGAGCGTCTGCTGTTCGGGGAAGACGAAGCTGTCCCCGCCGTGGATGAGGCAGAGGACGATGCTGCCGCCGCTGCCGAGGTTGTGGATTCGGCCGATGAGGACGCCGCCGCAGAGTAAGCGGCTTGCCTGTCAACAAAAAATGCAGGGCGCACCGAGGGAGCCTTTGAGGGGTGACCGCCGGTGCGCCCTTTTTCGATTCCGATGGGAGGGATCAAGATGCAGATCGTCAAACAGATCCTGCTCTGGCTGGCAGGCGTGGTGCTGGGGGTCGCCGTCCTGCTGGGGGCGGTGATGGCGGCCAGCTATTCCTTTACCACCAGCGGCAGCCTGCCCGACCCGGCGGTTCAGTTCGGCGGGCAGGTGCTGGAAGTCAACGGCAGCTGCTGGCAGGTCCCCCTGATCGGCGGGATGCTGGACAAGGCCTTTTATGCGCCCACCACCCTGTCGGTCCAGAAACTGGGGGTCCTCTATGAGGCCCATCCCGCCGTCACCCTGCCCGACTGGGCTACTTATGCCGAGCTGACCATCACCGCCGACGGGATGGGGGATGCCTATTATTTCCAGGGTCCTTTGGAGGAATACGCCAATTTCCTCTACCCGTCCAACGGGGAATACAAGGCCCAGCTGACGGTGTGGCGGCTGCCGGCGGAGATGACCGCCGTTCAGTTCACCTGGCCCGCCGACGGGGCCATTCTGCGGGACCCCGGCCTGGAGCGCCCGGCCAGGGCCGTGGGCTGTTATCAGTATTCTTTCCGGTTCACCATCCAGGCTTCGGCCCAGCTGGAACTGTCGGCCGAGCGGATCGAACAGGGCGGGGTGGCCGCCCTGGAAATCAGCGGGATGGTGGGCACCGAAACGCCCCTGGTGGAGACCGATCTGGGGAACGTCCAGTGCGTCCGCAGCCCGGCGGGCTGGCGGTGCTACATTCCGGCGGCCTACAACGCCTCGGCCGGCAGCCACACCCTGTCGGTGACGGTCAACGGGGAGACCTTGACCACCACCCTGGTGGTCACCGCCAAAAACTTCGGGGAGGCCGACGCCCAGCCCGATCCTCCCGCCTCCGAGGGCGCCAACCAGGAATTCCGCAATGTCATCTGGGCCCTCTATGAGGACACAGCCCGGGAAAAGCTGTGGCACGGGGCTTTCCTGTGCCCCCTGGAAAATTACACCGTTCTTTTGGATTACGGCCAGACCAAGGTGATGGGCGGGGCCCGGGCGGGCCAGTCTAATTCCACGTTGCTCTATGCGGTGCCCGGGGATGCGGTCCGGGCGCCTTCGGACGGGGTGGTTGTGGTGGCCCAGAACCTGGGACTCACCGGCAACACGGTGGTCATCGACCACGGCTGCGGCCTGCGGAGCTATCTCTACGGCCTGTCGGCCATCCGGGTCCAGGCGGGCCAGACCGTCTCCCGGGGGGATGCGGTGGGCCAGGTGGGGGAGACCCTCACCATGGA
>CALWZL010000092.1 GCA_944385995.1 uncultured Faecalibacterium sp. | reverse complement strand
ATGGTGTCCAGTCCCGCCCGGGCCGCCATGGGGGCCAGCCGGTAAATGGGCACCGACCCATCGGAACAGGTGGAATGGTTGTGCAGGTCGCCAGGCATGGCGAAAATGCCTCCTTTCGGGTACGGCCCCGGGGATGGATGGCCCGCGGACAGTTTTTGCCGCAGAGGCTCCCCCAAAACTGGGCAGGCACCTCTGCGGCAAAGGAGACCGGAAGGCGGGGCCGCCCCCGGGATCAGTGTTTGTAGAAGTTAATCAGGCAGCCGTCGGCCAGAATCTGCCGCTCGTCGGCGGTCAGGGGCGCGATGGACAGGGTGAAGGCGGTGGGCTTGTCCCCCAGCACATAGGCGGGAATCTCGCGCAGGTCCCCGGTCAGCACCTTCCGGGCATTGGGAACCAGGATATAGTCCCCCAGGCCGAAGGGGGTGGGCCCGGCGATCTGGAAGGGCAGCATGCCCCAGTTGATGAGGTTGGAGCGGTAGCGCTTGGTGGCGTATTCCACCGCGATGTTGGCCCCGGCTCCCAGCACCCGCTGGCAGCTGGCGGCCTGTTCCCGGGCGGAACCGTCGCCGGGCTTCACCGCAAAGATGGTGGAGGCAATCTGCACGTTCTCCCAGGTCAGGCCCGCGCAGCCCGGCACCGCCTGGATTTTGGCCAGCAGGGCCGCGTCGCCCTGGCCGGCGCGGCGGGCGGCCTCCTCGGCCTGGACTTCCTTGGCCCGGCCCACATAAGCCGGGTCCTTCCGGCTGAGGGTGAACTCGGCCAGGCCCAGGGGGTTGGAGCGGTAAGAGCTGGTTTCACCGGAGGGAATCAGCTCGTCGGTGGTGGTGACGGGGTCGGTGATGTAGGACGCCACCTTCAAAAGCAGGTTGTCCCCCAGGGGGGCAATCTCGGGCCAGTCCTTGATGTTGGGGCCCAGTTTCAGCAGGGAATCATAGTCCCCCTTGCCGAAGCCCTGGTACACCCGGGCCTGGTAGCTGGTGTCGTCGAAGGTGTAGTCGGGGACGGTGGGGTCGTAGTCGATGGCGGTGGCGGGGGTCAGGATGCCGCCGTTGGCGGTGGTGGCCGCAATGCTGCGGGCATCCATCAATGCCACCCCTGCCAGCTGGCCGGCACCCGGCTTGGAGCCCTCCCGGCTGGGGAAGTTGCGGGTGGTGTGGCGGATGGACAACGCCCCGTTGAAGGGCACGTCGCCGGCGCCGAAGCAGGGACCGCAGAAGGCGGTGCGGATGGTGGCGCCCGAAGCCATCAGGCTGGACAGGGCCCCGGCCTTGTCCAGGGCCATCATGACGGGCTGGCTGGCCGGGTAGACGCTGAGGGCGTACTCGCCGCAGCCGCCGGTGTGGCCTTTCAGGATGGAGGCCGCCTCGATGATGCTGTCATACAGGCCGCCGGCACATCCGGCAATGACCCCCTGATCCACCCGGAGCTTGCCGTTTTCGATCTTGGAACACAGGTCCAGCTTCACGTCGGTGCGGCCCACCAGCTTCTGGACATCCTGTTCGCAGGCGTGGAGAATCTCCTCCAGGTTGGCGTTCAGCTCCTCGATGGTGAAGGCATTGGAGGGGTGCATGGGCAGGGCGATCATGGGCCGGATGGCCGACAAATCCACCTTCACCACCCCGTCGTAGTAGGCCAGGTCGGCCGGGGCCAGGGGCTTGTAATCCGCGGCCCGGCCGTGGGCGGCCAGGTACTTCTGGGTGGTCTCGTCGGTCTCCCAGATGGAGGACAGGCAGGTGGTCTCGGTGGTCATGGCGTCGATGGCGTTGCGGGTGTCCTGGCGCAGGCTGGCCACGCCGGGGCCGATGAACTCCATCACCTTGTTTTTCACATAGCCGCTCTTGAACAGAGCCCCCACCAGGGCGATGGCCACATCGTGGGGACCGCAGCCCACCGGCAGCGACCCGGTCAGCCAGATGGCCACCACGCCGGGCCGGGCCACGTCATAGGTGCGGCCCAGCAGCTGCTTTGCCAGCTCGCCGCCGCCCTCGCCGATGGCCATGGTGCCCAGGGCGCCGTACCGGGTGTGGGAGTCGGAACCCAGAATCATCTTGCCGCAGCCCGCGAACTTCTCCCGCATGTACTGATGGATGACGGCCAGGTGGGGCGGCACAAAAATGCCGCCGTACTTTTTGGCCGCCGACAGGCCGAACCGGTGGTCGTCCTCGTTGATGGTGCCGCCCACCGCGCACAGGCTGTTGTGGCAGTTGGTCAGCACATAGGGCAGCGGGAACTTCTCCAGGCCCGAGGCCCGGGCCGTCTGGATGATGCCCACAAAGGTGATGTCATGGCTGGCCATGGCGTCAAACTTGATTTTCAGGTTTTCGGGGTCGGAGCTGGTGTTGTGGGACTGCAAAATCCCCCACGCAATGGTGCCCTCCTGGGCTTTGGCTGCCGCCTGGGCGTCAAACCCCAGGGCCGCCAGGGCGGCCGGGGCGTTCCCGTCCGCCAAAATCCACTGCCCCCGGGCCAGGTATGCCCCGGTGCTGGTGCACTCGATCATTTCATTCGCCTCTCTCTCAATTTTTCTTTGTTTCCCAAAGCCGCCCCCCGCCGCACTGCCGGCAGCCGCTTTGTTTTTATAGTATACCACGGTTTGGGCGAAAGAAAAAGACTCTTTTGGCGCAGAAAACGCCCCCCCAAAAGGACGCCCTGCCCTTTGGCCGTCCCATCCTTTACACTGGATGCAGAAAGAAAAGGAGGACCACACCATGAAATTTCTGCACGCTGCACCGGGAGGACGCCATGGATTCATCTGAGAAAAAGACCAGTGTTTTGTTGTATGCCGATTGGGCCGACCCGCTGCGGTGCCTGCCGCTGGAAGAGGTGGGACGGCTGTTTCTGGCCATTCTGGACTACATCGGGACGGGGGCGGCGCCCCGGCTGGACAATCCCGGGACCGCCATGGCCTGGGCATTCATCCGCCAGCGGCTGGACGACAACCTGGAAAAGTGGGACGCCGCCCGGGAAAAACGCCGTCAGGCGGGGGCTCGCGGCGGCCGCCACCGGGCGGCCCTTGCGGCAGAAAAAGAGGCCGAGGCCCTCGCGGACGGCCCGGATTCTGACAAGCAAACCCAAGCAAAGCAAGCAAATGCTACTTTTGCTAAGCAAACCGTAGCAAATCAAGCTGTACCTGTACCTGAGCCTGAGCCTGTCCCTGTTCCTGAGAATGTACCTGTACCTGGGGCAGCTAAAGCTGCCGGGGGAAATTCGCCTGACGGCGAGCCGCTGCCGCCGCCATCCAGCGAACAGGAACAAGAAAATTCCCCGGAGGCCCAGTGGGTGGCCCTTGGGCTGGGGAAACACATCGGGCCCATCGTCCGGCAGACCCTCCAGACCTACCGGGAGGCGGGGCTGGAGGACGGCCTGCTGGTGGAGGCCATGCGTGAGGCCGCCGCCCATCAGGTGAAGGCCCCGGCGGCCTATCTGGACAGCATTTTGGGGCGGTGCCGGGCGGAAGGCATCCTGACCCTGGCGGCCTGGCAGGCCCGCAAGCGCCCGGCGGGCGCGTCCAAACGGGTGGACCGCCCCCAGCCCAGCGGGAACGATTTTCTGGCCGACGCCCTCACCCGGCCCCGGCGGCACAAGCGGAAAGGGTGAGCCGGCGCGGCGGACGCCCTCCGTCACGGCTTGCG
>CALWZL010000091.1 GCA_944385995.1 uncultured Faecalibacterium sp. | reverse complement strand
CCGGCTGCCAGCACTGCTATGTCTACCGGCGGGATGCCTCGGTGGGCCGGGATGCCAGCCTGGTGACCCAAACCGGGGATTTCGACTTGCCCATCCGGCGGGACCGGCACCGGGCCTACAAGCTCCAGCCGGGGACGGGCACCGTCTTTACCTGCATGACATCGGATTTCTTTCTGGAGGAGGCGGACCCGTGGCGGCCGGCCTGCTGGCAGATGATCCGCCTGCGGCAGGATTTGCAGTTTGCCATCATTACCAAGCGGATTCACCGCTTTTCGGACTGCATTCCCGACGACTGGGGAGAGGGCTACCCCCATGTTTCCATCTACTGCACCGCCGAAAACCAGGAGATGGCCGACGCCCGCCTTCCGCTTTATCTGACCCTGCCCATCCGGCACAAGCACATCTGCCACGAGCCCATGCTGGGGCCCATCAACATCGAGCCCTATCTGGCCTCAGGCCAAATCGAGTATGTGCTCTGCGGCGGGGAGTCGGGTCCCGATGCCCGGCCCTGCCGGTATGAATGGATTCTCTCCACCCGGGAGCAGTGCATCCGGTACGGGGTGCGGTTCCATTTCAAGCAGACCGGGGCGGTGTTCATCAAGGACGGCAAACGCTATCACATTCCCCGCAACCTGCAGCAGAGTCAGGCCGCCAGGGCCGGCATCGATTACGACGGCGGCACGCCCTTACCTTTATAAGAACAGCAGAACCCCCGGACACCTGCACAGGGTCCGGGGGTTCTGCTTCAGAAGGTGGGTCTCATGGGTAAGGAGGTGGCAAAAGGAGATCTCATTGGGGGGTGTCCTGCAAAATGCCGTGGTCGCGCAGCAGTTTTTCGATCACGGTGCCCCGGATGAAATGGACCAGGGGCTTTTTGACTGCCGAGAAGGGGGCCACATCCAGCGGAGAGCGGCCATCCATCAGGCAGACAGCGCTGTCCAGCAGGGCGCGGATGTCGTAGACGCTGCCCCACACTTCGGGGACGCCGCGGTCCACGCCCAACAGGCCATAGACCGCTTCCATGGCGGTGCGGACCGAATACTCGGTGGTGAAAACGGTGTCCCGGGGGGTATCGGCGAACTGGCCCAGGAACGCGAAGTTGACGCAGCCGTCGGGGATGACATCGGGCCGGTCTCCTTTGGTCCGGGGCATGAAGAAAGCAGTGATATAAGGCATCATGGTGGGGACGCAGACAGCGCTCTCGGCCGCCAGCCGGGGAATTTCTTCCACCGGCACACCCAGATGGTACAGCCATTCCTCGGTGATTTCCCGGCCGGTGCAGTCCTTCATGGGCTTATGGACGTAGTCGCCCGGCACATCGGTAAAGAGGCCATACACCCAGATACAGACCTTTTCGGGGTCCTGGTCCTTGAACTGGCCCTGACGGTTGATGGTCCAGCTCAACAGCCACTTGGAATCCTGACAGCTGACAATGCCGCCGGTGACCACCTGGCCGCTGCGGGGGTCCCGCTTGCAGATGGCCGAAATATAGGGCAGAATCTTTTCGTCCAGGGTGGTGATGGTGGCTGACTCCCAGTTGGTGCGGGAGATATCGGAGCAGAACTTTTCAGGATGGCCGAAAGCCGGGTCCTGCCGGGCGATGTTCTTCCACAGATTCCAGCAGCCGCTGGTGCGGACCTCGGCGTCCCCGTTGGGAGCGTGGTCCTGGTCGCCGTAGATGGTACCCTCGGTGCAGCTGCCGTTGGTCACAAACACCAGGTCCTTTTCGGTGAGGGGAATCCCCTGTTCCTTGCCGTTGACACGGCACTCGATGGCGGTGGCGATCTTTTTGCCGCCCCGGTGCTCGAACAAAACATTGGTCACCTCGGTGCCAAACCGGAAATCCACCCCTGCCTCTTCCAGATACTTCTGCATGGGCAGGATGAGGGATTCATATTGATTGTAGCGGGTGAACTTGAGGGCGCTGAAGTCGGGCAGGCCGGCGATGTGGTGGATGAACCGCTGGAAATACAGCTTCATCTCCAAAGCGCTGTGCCAGTTCTCAAAGGCAAACATGGTCCGCCAGTACAGCCAGAAGGTGGAGCCGAACACTTCCTCGTCAAAGACATCCTCGATGGTCTTGTCGTAGAGGTCCTCGTCGGGGGTCATGAACAGCTTAACGATCTCCATCACCGCCTTCTGGCTCAGGTTGAACCGGCCGTCGGTGTGGGCGTCCTGGCCCCGGTGGACGGTGGCACGGCAGAGGGAGTAGTTGGGGTCGTGCTTGTTGAGCCAGTAGAACTCATCCAGCACCGAGGCCCCCGGCGTTTCCAGAGAGGGAATGGACCGGAACAAATCCCACAGGCACTCAAAGTGGTTTTCCATCTCCCGGCCGCCCCGCATCACATAGCCTCGGGTGGGGTCGAAGATGCCGTCACAGGCGCCGCCCGCCACGTCCATGGCCTCCAGAATATGGATATGGGACCCGGGCATCTGGCCGTCCCGCACCAGAAAACAGGCCGCCGCCAGCGATGCAAGCCCGCTGCCCACAATCCAGGCGTTTTTCTCATCGACGCCGGCGGGCTTCTCGGGCCGGGCAAAGGCCTCGTAATTGCCGTTGGAATAGTAAATCCCCTTGCTGTTGGGGTGCTGTTTGCCCCGCTCGGTGTTGCGGTAGCCGCTGCTGGGACGGGCCGCGGCCTGACGGCTCTGCTGGTATTTCCGGGTCAAAGCCAGTGCTGCGCCGGCGCCGGCTGCCCCCAGGGCCGCCGCAGTGAAGGTGGACATTTTTTTGGTCATGGCAGATGCTTCCTTTCGATGGGTGGTTGACTGATTGTGCCCTGATCTTATCATACCCGCGGCCGCTCTGCCATTTGCAAAGAACCCCCGATGTGCAATTTTTGTGCACCGGAGGCTCTTTGTAAGTCTTATGCCCGGGAAAAGTTGCGGATGGCGTTGTCTACGCTGCCCTGAACCGTCAAACTGATATTACGGACCAGATCGTGATAGTCGGCGTGCATCCCCCGCTTGATCCAGTCCAGCATCAGCCCCACAAAACTGTACTTATAAAAATCCGCGATGAAGGCCTTCTGTTCCTCGGTGATGGGGGCTCCGGCGCTCTTTTCGTCCACCACCCCCCGGATCAGTCCATAGGTCATCTTGAACAGGAAATTCTCCATCTGTTCCCGGCTGATGCACCGGCAGGCATTCAGGACAAAGGGCTTTTGTTCCAATACCGCCTCAAAAATCTGGCTGAGCCCCTCCTGCCAGGTATCACAGGTCTTTTTGCCCTGGAGGGCGGCGGTGGCATCTTCGATGCAGACCCATTCCACCAGGTCATAAATATCCTGAAAGTGATAGTAAAAGGTCATCCGGCTGATGCCGCAGTCGTCGGTGATATCCCGAATGGTGATTTTATCCAGAGGCTTCTGGAGCATCAGCTTTTTCAGGGATGCTTCCAATGCCTTTTTGGTGATATTGGACATAGGCCCCTCCTTTTGCCGCGGCTGTATCCCGGCCGCCAGGCGCTTTTTTCCATTGTACCACATTTCGGCGGCCTTGGACACCCATACAAAAAACCGCTCTGTGCCGCGTTGACGCATCGCACAGAGCGGTTTCCCATTTACTTAACCTGCACTGTCAGAAACATACTGGACGAGAATCAGCCAGGCAGAGGTGCTGCCATCCTGGCCATAGTTGACGCTCAGACTCTGGAG
>CALWZL010000090.1 GCA_944385995.1 uncultured Faecalibacterium sp. | reverse complement strand
ACCGGGCCGCAGGCCGGGAACCTTTGGAAGCGGCTGGAACCTGACCGCCGGCAGGGCCTTGTGAAGACCACAGCAGTCAGCGGTACCAGGCAAAGTTCTTTTTGCCTTCTTTTTCTTTCAAGAAAAAGAAGGTTACAGGTTGAAGTAGCGTTTGGCGTTGTCGAAGCAGATGCCGCGGACGATCTTTTCCAGGGCCTTCTCGTCGTTGGGATACTCGCCGTCCTCGACCCACTGGCCGATCAGGTTGCACATGATGCGGCGGAAGTAGTCGTGGCGGGTGTAGCTCAGGAAGCTCCGGCTGTCGGTCAGCATGCCGACAAAGTTGCCCAGCAGGCCCAGGTTGGCCAGGGACTTCATCTGGTTCTCCATGCCCACCTTCTGGTCGCAGAACCACCAGGCGGAACCGGCCTGAATCTTGCCGGGGATCTCGTCGTCCTGGAAGCAGCCCAGAATGGTGCCGATCTGCTCGTTGTCGGCGGGGTTCAGGCTGTAGATGATGGTCTTGGGGCACTCGTTGGTGTCATTCAGAGCGCTCAGCAGGGCCGCAATGTTGCCGCCGCAGGTGTTCTGGTTAATCATGTCGAAACCGGTGTCAGGTCCCAGCAGAGCGTTCATCTTGCGGTTGACGCCGCGCAGGCAGGAGTAATGC
The DNA here is from genome assembly GCA_944385995.1 of uncultured Faecalibacterium sp. Taxonomy (GTDB): domain Bacteria; phylum Bacillota; class Clostridia; order Oscillospirales; family Ruminococcaceae; genus Faecalibacterium. The sequence goes on along the minus strand of CALWZL010000090.1, from coordinate 3,011 downwards.
AGCTGCATCACCACGCCATGCTTGTGGTAGAGCTTGCCCATGTGAATCAGCAGGGCGGTCTGATACTTCTCGGTCTCCTCCACGGTGACGGGCTCGCCGGCCATGGCCTTCTTGTAGATGGCGTCCACTTCCTCGATGGTGGCCTCGCGGTAGGGCACATAGTCCAGGCCGTGGTCTGCTGCGCGGCAGCCCATCTTGACAAAGAACTCCAGCCGCTCGGTCAGAGCGTCCATGACGCAGTGGATGCAGCCCAGCTTCTCTTTGCCGACGCTGGCGGCCAGCTTGCCCATGTACTCCACAAAGCCGGGCTTGTTGATGTTGACGGCCTTGTCGGGACGGAAGGAGGGCGCCACCGTGAACTTGATGGTGGGATCGTTCTTGATCTTCTCGTGCCACTCCAGGCTGTCGATGGGATCGTCGGTGGTGCCGATGAAGGCCACGTTGGACTGCTCGATCAGGCCCCGGACGGTCAGCTTGGGATCGTTCTGGAGCTTCTCATTGCAGAGGTTCCAGACTTCCTCGGCGGTGTCGCCGTTCAGAACGCCCTGGTAGCCGAAATACTTCCGCAGCTCCAGATTGGTCCAGTGATACATGGGGTTGCCGATGGCCATGGGCAGAGCCTCGGCGAACTTCTGGAACCGCTCACGGTCCGACTTGGTGCCGGTGATGTACTCCTCGGGAACGCCGTTGGAACGCATGACGCGCCACTTGTAGTGGTCGCCGGCCAGGCTGCCGTCGGGCTGCCGTCCGCCCAGCCAAACCTGGGTGATGTTCTCAAACTTGCGGTTCTCGTAAATCTCGCGGGGCGAGATGTGGCAGTGGTAGTCGCAGATGGGCATGTCGGCTGCATAGGTGTGGTACAGGTGCTGTGCCGTGGGAGACTGCAGCATGAACTCTTTATCCATAAATGCTTTCATGGTTTTGCTACTCCTTTTTTCGCTTTGTTCCAGCGTGTTCAATGGATCTTCTGCGGATGGGCAGAGTTTCACTTATGTATAGTATACCTTAAAAGCGACTTTGTATACAACTGAAAAAACGCTGAATTTTGATAGGGTTCCTTGTGAAAACCGCTGGAATTTGTGAAAAGAGCCTCTTTTTCGGGCTGCGGGAGAGGAAACATTTGGATTCTTTGGTGTGCCATGGAAAAGACGGCAGATGCCGCTTTGGACTTGGGGACCAGCAGGGCCGCCGCGGCTCCGTTTCGCCTGTACCTACAGGCTGGACAACGCTTCAAAATCTGGTACAATAGAATCAATCAAAACGGCGGGCGTTCGGCCCGCAAAGCCTGACAGGAGGTAGATACTATGAATCAGATTACCACCCGCTATGTCACCGAAGGAGACGCCTGCTACGAGCAATATGTCATCACCGACCCGGCCGCCAAGACGGAACTGGTCATCACCCCGGAGCGGGGCGGCATGATTACCGGTTTCAGCCTGGACGGAGAGGAATACATCTGGGTGCGGCGTCCCAATTTCAGCGAGTGCAACCGTCCCCGCTTTGGTGTGCCCATCCTGTTCCCCAGCTGCTCCAACCCGGACAACGGCGTCCACATTTTTGACGGCAAGGCCTATCCGATGGAGACCCACGGCCTGGCCGATCTGTGCGCCTGGCAGGTAGACAGCGTAGGGCCCGACGGCGTCACCCTGATGCTCCAGTCCAGCCCGCTGACCAAGTTCCTCTATCCCTTTGATTTCACCGTGATGGTGACCTACAATCTGGACGGCGCCACCGCTTCCATCGATCTGACCGTCATCAACGACGGGGACAAGCCCATGCCCTTCAGCTTTGGCTATCATCCCTATTTCATCGCAAGCAAGCTGGAGAATGTGGACTTTGACATCCACTGTGCCACCTGTTCGGAGGACGCCAAGGGCGAACAGCCTGCCGCCCCTGAAAAGATCACCCTGACCCGGAAGCCCGGCGCTGACAACAGCATCCGTCTGCTGACCGGCGTGGAGTTCCCGATGTCCTTCACCGACAAGGGCAACGGCCACAAGGTGACGGTGGATGCCGACGAGAGCTTCACCAACGGCGTACTGTGGCAGCAGGATGCCGAGAACTTTGTCTGCATGGAGCCCTGGAACGGCTGGGCCAACAGCGTCAACGAGGAGGGCAAGCACGAAGTGCTGGAGCCCGACGAGGCCATGACCAGCACCTGGACCATCACCATCTCCCGCTGACCTACTTTTCTGAAGAAAAGTAGGCAAAGGCAGCTGAGCCGAGCGCGTCCTGCGGACGAAACAGCGAGGCGAAGCTGGCGCCGCGCTCCGATTTTTGCAAGCGGGCGCCGTCCCGCACCGCAAAAATCGGCTAAGCGCAAGAGGTTTACTGGGTACCGGGTCACTCTGGCCGCACTCACGTTACACCTAGTCGGCGGCAAGGCCCTGCATCTTAGTCGGCGTTTTGGCCTGTGGCAGCGGCGGCGACCGCGCTCCGATTTTCACAAGGGCGCTCCTGCGGCCCGCAGGGAAAATTGGCTAAGCGCAAGAGGATGCCCACTCACGTTTCCTGGCGCCAATGACTTTCAGTAGGCAATAGAAAAACGCCCCCGTCCGTTTGGCTTTATAGGCCTTGCGGGCGGGAGCGTTTTTAGTTTACGATTTTGTTTGTGCCGCGAGCCCCACCGGGGCGCGGCCGCAGGCCGGGGGGAAATGCCCCCCCGCCGCTGGCGGGGCGGGTTAGCGCTGGATACGGCCCGAGCCGTCGCCGCCGGCCAGCTTCTCCACCTCGGAGACAGAGACCATGTTGTAGTCGCCCTCGATGGAGTGCTTCAGAGCGGAAGCAGCCACGGCGAACTCAACGGCATCCTGGGTGCTCTTGCCGTTCAGCAGGGCATAGATCAGGCCGCCGCCGAAGGAGTCGCCGCCGCCGACGCGGTCGATGATCCGCAGCTCGTACTTCTTGGAGAAGCAGTACTCGTTGGAAGCGACATCGTACAGCATGGCGCTCCAGCCGTTGTCGGAAGCGCTGTGGCTCTCGCGCAGGGTGATGGCCACCTTCTCGAAGTG
>CALWZL010000089.1 GCA_944385995.1 uncultured Faecalibacterium sp. | reverse complement strand
AAGCCGCCGCTCAGCCGCTACCGCGGCACCCCCTGCAGGGGAAGCTTTTGCTTTCATGAATTCAATTCCTCCCTTTCATAGGATTTGTGGGATTTGTGACGTTTTCGTTTGCATTTGCACAAGGTTGTGCGTGCTTGTTGATACATATGTGCAAATGTAAACTCCTGACAGTCTCTTTATACCATGTCTACTGTCAAAAGTCAATGATATTTTGCAAGTATATTACAGAAATTCTGTGAATTCGTCCAGGTGCACAAAAGTGATAGTGCGCATTTGTACAAACTTCTATTTTACATTTTCACGTTTGACTAATTGGAAAGTTTGCACTATACTAATAATAAAAGAAACCATTTACGCATTTGCATGATTGCATGATTAAGGAAAAAGGAGGAGGATACCATGCCCGGCAAGGTGACGATCCAGGACATCGCCAACGAGCTGCAGCTGTCCCGCAATACGGTGTCCAAGGCGATCAACAACACCGGCACCCTGGCGGACGCCACACGGGAAAGGATTTTGCGCAAAGCCGCCGAGATGGGGTACAAACAGTTTGCTTACCTGCCCTTGTTCCAGGAGGAGACCAAAGAGCCGCCCAGACCCGAAGGCAAGCGGGAAATCGCCATGCTGACCACCCGTTTTCTCAGCAGTTCCCATTTTTCAGCCATGATGCTGGACCGGTTTCAGTCCGAAATTCACCATCTTCACTACTGCATGACCATCTACCGGATCTCCCCGGCCGAGCTGAAGGCCTGCCGGCTCCCCGCCTCCTTTGATAAGGAGCGGACGGCGGGCATCATCTGCTTTGAGGTCTTTGATTACGACTATGCACAGATGCTCTGCGGCCAGGGCATCCCGCTGCTGTTTGTGGATACCCCGGTGATGGACCTGCATCCCCCCCTCAAGGCCGACCGGCTGTATATGGACAACCGGGCCGAGATCCAGAATTTTGTCCAGCTGATGGTCCAGCGGGGGAAAAAGCGGATTGCCTATATGGGAGACATCCGGCACTGCCAGTCCTTCTATGAGCGGTATCTGGCCTATAAGGAGGCCATGGAGTGGCTGGAGCTGGAGGAATACCTGAAATACTGCATCCTGGAAGGGGAGGCCTACAGCGACTATTCCCAGCTGGTGCAGGACAAGCTCCAGGGCTTTGACCAGCGCCCCGAGGTGATCCTGTGCGCCAACGACTTTGTGGCCATGGATGTGATCCGCGCCCTCCAGGCTCTGGGCTGTTCTGTGCCGGACGACGTGTGGATCTGCGGCTTTGACGACAGCCAGGAGGCCTCCATCATGACCCCCCGGCTCACCTCCATCCACATCCACGGGCAGATCATGGGCTTTACCGCCGCCGATCTGCTGATGACCCGCATCAAGGAACCTTCCCTGAACTACCGGACCGTCTACACCGAAACCAATTTGATCCTGCGGGAATCCACCGGGGACCTGGAGGCAAATGTATGAGAGATCTGTTGAATCCTGACCGGCCGCTGCTGAGTTTTCTCACCAAGATGACCTATAGCGCCTATCTGAATATCCTCTGGCTGATTTGCAGCCTGCCCATTGTCACCATCGGGGCATCCACCACCGCCCTGTACTACGTCACCCTCAAGATGGCGGAGGACCGGGACGAGGGCCTCACCGGGATGTTCTTCCGGGCCTTCCGGCAAAATTTCGTCCCCGCCACCAAGATCTGGCTGATCCTGCTGGCGGTGGGAGGATTTTTCGCGGTGGACGGCTACGTCCTCAGCCGGATCTGGAGCACCAACATCCTCTGGACCCTCCTGGCGGCGGTGCTGATCGCGGCGGCCATCGCCTACGCCATGGTCCTGCTCTACGCCTTCCCCCTGCTGGCCCGGTTTGAAAATACCACCTTCGGCATCCTGAAAACCGCCCTGCTGGTGGGGCTGCGGTATCTGATCTGCACCCTGCTGATGGCGGCGGTCTACGCCGTCATGGTCTGGCTGGTGATCTGGATTTACACCCCGGTGTTTTTGCTGGGGGTGGGGTGCTGCGCCATGCTGTGCTCGTTTTTCCTGGTCAAGGTCATCCACGCCTGCGGCGGGGACCCCGACCAGGTGAAAGAGGGGGACTGAAATGCCGAAAGCAGAATGGGAGACCCTCCGCTCCCTCCACGGCCGCAAGCGGCTGGACCACATCTGGACTTATTATAAAATGCCCATCATCCTGGCGGTGATTGTGGTGTACATCATTGCCTACATCGGTTACCGGCAGGCCACCCGGAAAGAGGAAGTCCTCTACCTGGCCATGGTCAACGTCTCGGCGGGGGAGGAGCTGACCGGGGAACTGACGGACGGATTTCTGGCCCAGCAGGGCCTGACCGGCGGCAGGGAGGATGTCTACCTCTACAACGGCCTGCTGCTCAGCGAAAACGCCGATCAACAGTATGTCTACGCCTCCCGGATGAAGATTCTGGGGGCGCTGGCGGCGGACCAGCTGGATGTGGTCCTGATGGACGCCGAGGCCCGAGACGCCTTTTTGCAGGAAGGGTATCTGGCCGACCTGCGGACCCTGGACCCCAGTCTGGAAGGGGTGGAAGGGCTGGACGATTCGGGCCTGTGGCTGGATGTGTCGGCGTCGCCCATGATGGCGGCGGCAGGTTTCCCCGACCGGGTGTACCTGGGGGTAATCGTTCAGGCGCCCCACCCCGACCGGGCCGCCGCCTTTATCCACTATCTGCTGTCGCAAGATGAAGATACAAAATGGAATATAGAAAGGAGATATTACAAATGGACATTTTGACAATTGGCGAGGTCTTGATCGACCTGACCCAGACCGGACGGGACGACAAGGGAATTCCGCAGTTTGCGGCCAATCCCGGCGGCGCTCCGGCCAACCTGGCCGTGGCTGCCTCCCGTCTGGGGGCAAAGACGGCTTTCATCGGCAAGGTGGGCGCCGACGGATTCGGCCGGTATCTGACCCAGGTCCTGACCGAGAACGGGGTGGACGCCTCGGGCGTGGCAGTGGACCGGGAACACCCCACCACCATGGCGGTGGTGTCGGTGGACGCCTCGGGAGAGCGGGACTTCAGCTTCTACCGCGGCGCCAATGCCGATGTCATGCTCAGCAGGGAGGACATCCCCGACGCTGCCCTCCAGGCGGCCCGGATCGTCCACTTTGGTTCGGTGAGCCTGACCGCTGATCCCTCCCGCTCGGCCACCCTGGACGCCGTCCGCCGCGCCAAGGCCATGGGCAAGACCATCACCTATGACCCCAACTACCGCGCCAACCTCTGGCCCGACGCCGACACCGCCGTGGCCCAGATGAAGGCTCCCCTGGGCCTGGTGGACATCCTGAAGGTGTCGGATGAGGAGCTGCCCCTGCTGACCGGCACCACCGACTGCGAGGCCGGCACCGCCCAGCTGGCCCGGGAGGGGATCGGACTGATCTTTGTCACCCTGGGCCCCGACGGCGTCTTTTACCGGATGGGGGACAAGACCGGCCATGTGGCGGGCGTCCCCTGCAAGGTGGGCGACACCAATGGCGCCGGTGACACCTTCTTCGGCGCGGCTCTGTCCAAGCTGTGCAAGGAGGACCTGCCGGCCCTGACGACGGAGAAGCTGGAGGAGGTTCTGGCCTTCGCCAACCGGGCCGCCAGCATCACCACCAGCCGCCACGGCGCCATCCCCGCCATGCCCACCCTGGACGAGATGTCCCGCTGATTCTCTGCCAAACGCCTTTGCCCGCCGGGTTCCGGCGGGCTTTTTTCAACAGATGGTTGCCCGAAGCGCGGAAAAGTGATAAACTTTGAGCC
>CALWZL010000088.1 GCA_944385995.1 uncultured Faecalibacterium sp. | reverse complement strand
TGTAGGCCAGCAGGATCAGGGCAATCCAGGGGATGAAGGCTTCAAAGCCCGCAAACAGCTGGACCACCGTGTGGACGCAGATCCAGCCCAGCAGGGGCATCAGGGCCTGAAAGCCGGCGAACACCCCCGCAATGGCGGCCATCCGGCGCCGGCCCATCCTGGGCTCGTGGAGGCCGTTGGCCAGGGACACCGAAAAGGCATCCATGGCCAGGCCCACCCCCAGCAGCATGCTGTTGATTACAAATCGGAGACTCCAGGTCATCTTCTTATTCCTCCCTATACACAAACAAAACGGACACAGCCCCGCAGGGCCGTGTCCGGAGTTCCGTTTTCATGAGAAAGGCAGACTCCATGCACACAGCACCCCAGGTGCTGGGAACATGAGTCTCGCAGAAAAGGCACGCCCCGACGGCGTCCTTCGCAGCAAGCCAGGCCCGGCGGGCCAGTATGTTGACTTGCCGCGCCAGGGGGTGACCCCCCGGCGCCCGCTACTCCCTCATCAGCCACAGGATATCATACGATGCGGCGGTTTGTCCATAGAAACCGTCCCATCAAAAAAGCGCCTGCTTTGGCAGGCGCTGGGTTGCTTGGGATAGGGAAGGGCCTTAGTCCTGGCCGTCGGTGTCGTCAGCAGGGGTCTCGGCGGCTGCCTCGGCGGCTTCGGCGGCCTCCATGGCTGCCACTTCCTCAGCGGTGGGCTCGGCGTCGCCGGCCTCCTCCTCGGGCTTGGCGGTCTCGGCCTCGTCGTCGTGGTCGGTGCGGGCCACCACCGTCACCCGGTCGGTGTCCCCCAGACGCATCACACGGACGCCGCTGCCGTAGCGGCTCTGGATGGTGATGTCGGCGGCGTGCATCCGGATGATGACGCCCTCCTGGCTGCTGAGCAGCACATCGTCGGTGTCGTCCACAATCTTGATGCCGGCCACCTTGTCCTTGGCGGCGTCATAGTTTCGGACGCCCTTGCCGCCGCGGCCGGTGAGGCGGTAGTCCTCGATCTGGCTCCGGCGGCCCTTGCCCTGTTCGGTGACGGTGAGGACGGTGGCGCCTTCGCGGCAGATGGAGACGCCCACCACTTCGTCCCCTTCCTCCAGGCGGATGGCCCGGACGCCGTGGCCGCTGCGGCCCATGGGACGGGCTTCGCCCTCAAAGAACCGGATGGCCTGGCCGTTGCGGGTGGCCACAATCAGGGTGTCGTTGCCGGTGGTCAGGCGGGTCCAGGCGATGGAATCCCCCTCGTTCAGGGCGATGCCGATCAGGCCGCTCTTGCGGATGTTGGCGTACTGGGTCAGGGGGGTGCGCTTGATCAGGCCCTGGCGGGTCACCATGGTGACATAGCCTTCCTCGCTGGTGTCCTTGGCGGACTGGCGGATCATATTGGTGACCTTTTCGCCCTCAGCCAGCTGCAGCAGGTTGACGATGTGGGCCCCCTTGCTGGTGCGGCTGCCCTCGGCGATGGTGTAGCCCTTGATCCGGAACAGCCGGCCCCGGTCGGTGACAAACAGGACATAGTCGTGGGTGGAGCCCACAAACATTTCCTGGACAATGTCCTCTTCCTTCCGGGTCATTCCCAGAATGCCCCGGCCGCCCCGGTGCTGGGCCTGGTAGATGGCCTTGGGCTGGCGCTTGACATAGCCGGCCTCGGTGAGGGTGTAGACGCACTGTTCCTCGGCGATCAGATCCTCGATGTCCACCTCGCCGGTGACCGTCTCGATCTCGGTGCGGCGCTCGTCCCCAAAGCGGCGCTTGATGTCCAGCAGTTCTTCCTTGACGATGGCCAGCACCCGGGCATCGTCGGCCAGGATGGCCTGCCAGTCGTCGATCTTGCTCTGCAAGGCCGACAGCTCCTCCTCGATCTTGAGGATTTCCAGGCCTGCCAGACGGCCCAGCTGCAATTTGACGATGGCGTCGGCCTGGAGGTCGTCAAAGCCGAATTTCTCCATGATGGCGGCCTTGGCCTCGGCCATCCCGCCCTTGCAGGAGCGGATGGTGGCGATCAGCTCATCCACAATGTCGGTGGCCTTTTTCAGGCCCTCCAGGATGTGGGCCCGCTCCAGGGCCTTCTTGAGGTCGTAGCTGGTCCGGCGGCGGATCACATCGTCCTGGAACTCGACGTACTTGGCGATCATCTGCTTGAGGGTCAGGACCCGGGGGATCTTGTGGTCGATGGCCAGCATGATGACGCCCACCGTGTCCTGCAGCTGGGTGTACCGGTAGAGCTGGTTCAGCACCACCTGGGGGTTGGCGTCCCGGCGCAGGTCGATGACCACCCGCATTCCCTTGCGGTTGGTCTCGTCGTTCAGGTCGGTGATGCCCTCAATCCGCTTGTCTTTCACCAGGTCGGCGATGCTCTCGATCAGCCGGGCCTTGTTGACCATATAGGGGATCTCGGTGATGATGATCTGGAACCGGCCGTTTTTCTTTTCCTCGATGACGGCCCGGCCCCGCAGGGTGATCTTGCCCCGGCCGGTGGCGTAGGCGGCCCGGATGCCGCTGCGGCCCATGATGATGCCGGCGGTGGGGAAGTCGGGTCCCTTGATGTGCTCCATCAGGCCGGCCAGGTCGATGTCGGGGTTGTCGATGTAGGCGACACACCCGTCAATCACCTCGCTGAGGTTGTGGGGCGGAATGTTGGTGGCCATGCCCACCGCAATGCCCTGACTGCCGTTGACCAGCAGGTTGGGGAAGCGGCAGGGCAGGACCTGGGGTTCCTTTTTGGTCTCGTCGAAGTTGGGGTCCCAGTCGACGGTATCCTTGTCGATGTCGGTGAGCATTTCCACCGCCATCCGGCTCATCCGGGCCTCGGTGTAACGGTAGGCAGCCGGGGGGTCGCCGTCCACCGAACCGAAGTTGCCCTGGCCGTCCACCAGGGGATAGCGCAGGGAAAAGTCCTGGGCCAGACGGACCATGGCGTCGTAGACCGACGCGTCGCCGTGGGGGTGGTAGGAACCCAGCACGGCGCCGACGGTGTCGGCGGATTTGCGGTAGGGATGGCTGGGGTCGTTGCCCCGCTCGTGCATGGTGTACAGGATGCGGCGGTGGACCGGCTTGAGGCCGTCCCGCACGTCGGGCAGGGCACGGGAGGCGATGACCGACATCGAGTAATCCAGGAAGGCGGTCTCAATTTCCTTCTTGACGTCCCGGATGATCTTCTTGGTCCCGGTGCCGGGTATCATGACGTAATCTTCTTCCATAGTTCCTCCAAACAGGCGGCCGGCGCCGCCGGCGCATTCCATCGGGAATCCGGCGGCAGGCCGCGGGTATCAGTTTTACGGCCGGTTATACGTCAAGCCGTGCATACTGGGCGTTGTTCTCAATGAACCGGCGGCGGGGCTCCACCTGGTCGCCCATCAGGATGGTGAAGGCCTCGTCGGCCTTTTCAGCGTCCTCGATGGTGATCTGGACGATGACCCGGTTGTCGGGGTTCATGGTGGTCTCCCACAGCTGTTCCGGGTTCATCTCGCCCAGGCCCTTGTACCGGTTGACCTTGGCGCCGGGCATCTCCTGGCTCAGGGCAGCCATTTCCTTTTCGTTGTAGGCGTATTTTACCACGTTGCCCTTCTGGACCCGGAACAGGGGAGGCTGGGCCACATAGACGTGGCCCTGCTCAATCAGGGGGCGCATATAGCGGAAAAAGAAGGTCAGCATCAGGGTACAGATGTGGGAGCCGTCCACATCGGCATCGGCCATGATGAACACCTTGTCATAGCGCAGTTTCGAGATGTCGAACTCGTCGCCGATGCCGCAGCCCAGGGCCAGCACCACCGGCATCAGCTTGTCGTTGCCGTAGATCTTGTCGGCCCGGGCCTTTTC
>CALWZL010000087.1 GCA_944385995.1 uncultured Faecalibacterium sp. | reverse complement strand
TAGGGACTCGAACCCCAGACCCCCTGCGTGTGATGCAGGTGCTCTAACCAGCTGAGCTAATCCTCCGAATCGGAACGGGAATATTATAGCACGTCAGCCGGAAAAATGCAAGCCCTTTTTTGCATCCGGGTTCAAAATTTTTTCGCGTCCTCCAAATCCACGTCCGAGCGGTGTTTTTTCCAGACAGGGCATTGCCCCGCCGGGCAAAATCGTGTATACTAAAAGCCACCTGGCATCCAAACGGGCCGGTGCTTCCCACTTCACACAGAAAAGAGGTTATCCCTATGCTGACGGTACGCGGAATCATCACCCTGGTGATTCTGGTTGTTCTGTTCGCCCTGGCGGTGGTATGGATTTCCAAGAATGGAGGCTGGAAGGGCGAAGGCTGCGGCGGCAACTGCGCCTCCTGCCACCAGCGCTGCGAATCTCCCCGGACGAACCAGGACCAGACCAAACACTGACACGACAAATCCCCTGCCCAATGGGCAGGGGATTTTTGCCGGTCAGAGCACTCCTTCCCGGGCGGCGTAGACCGCCAGGGTGCTCAGCAGGTCGGTGTTGGCCTTTTGGTAGGTGGTGCGGCCGATGTGCAGATGATCGATCACCTGTTCCTCGGTCCGATGGCGGCGGTACCGCTCCTCGATGATCCCGGCCCGAATCGGGTCCCGACGCTCATAATAGGCCGCTGTCCGGTGCAGCGCCTCCATCCAGCAGGCATGTTCGGGATCGTTCTGCCGCTCTATGATCTTCCAGTTCCACAGGGCGGCGCGGCACCGCCGCCGGTCTTCTGTTGTCATGGTGCCCTCCTTTCGGTGACTGACAATCTACGTTAAGTACCAGAAACACCGGGCCTGCTCTTCCGGGCTGAGGCCCAGCAGAACACTCAGCCGCTGGGCTTCGCTCAGTTTGAACTCGCTTTTTCCCTCCAGTTTGTTCCGCAGTGCGTTGTCGCTCAGCCGCATGGCCCGCGCCAGATACTTCCGCTTGTAGCCGCTGACCTGGACTTTCTGATTCAATCGTTCACGGTCGATCATTCTGTGCCTCCTTTGACGGTCGTTTGAGTTGATTTTCCATCTACATCGAAGTGTAGCACAAAGGTGATTTATTGTCAACATCTATGGAATATTTTTCCCAATAAGTTGATTCAAATCCAATTTTGTGATATACTTGGGTTGCAAGACCTATGGTCTACCCTGCAAACAAAGGAGGCATTCCTATGTCGATCCTGTCGGTCCGCATCCGTCAGCGGCGGGAGGAGCTGGGCATGAGCCAGGAAGAACTGGCCGCCCGGATGGGCTACCGGTCCAAATCCTCCATCACCAAGATCGAAAAAGGGATCAACGATATCCCCCAGAACAAAGTCGAGGACTTTGCAGCCGCCCTCGAAACCACCACCGCCTGGCTGCTGGGTCTGGAGTCGGAGGTGTCCGCGGTGCCCGCGGGCTTTGAACCCCTGCCCCGCATGACCCAGGTGCCATTGGTGGGGTCCATCGCCTGCGGCACCCCCATCACGGCAGAACAAAACATCGAGCGCTACATCGGCGTTCCCGCCGACTGGCACGCCGATTTTGCCCTGACCTGCCACGGAGACAGCATGGCCCCCACCATCCGGGACGGGGACATTGTCTGCATCCGCCGTCAGCCCGAGGTGGAACAGGGTGAAATCGCGGCGGTCCTGGTGGGGGAAGAAGCAACCCTCAAACACTTCCACCGCCAGGGGGACACCGTCATGCTGCTGGCAGACAATGCCGCCGTCTGTCCCCCCATGATTTACGCCGGGCCCCAGCTAGCCGAACTCCAGATCGAGGGCAAGGCCGTGGGCCTCTGCCGCAGCCTGTAAGGAGGTGCGTCGATGGCAGACAAGGATTTCGTGCTGCATCCCATCGCCCACATCGAGAGCGATTTTGCCGACAAATTCGGGATTCCCCGCCAGAGCGGCCTGGTGGATGCCCTCCGGGCCCGGGTGGTCTTTGAGCCGGACTACCGGGACCCCAGCGCCCTCCGGGGCCTGGAACAGTTCAGCCATATCTGGCTGTTGTGGCAGTTTACCCAGGCCGTCCGGGACAAGTGGTCCCCCACCGTCCGCCCGCCCCGTCTGGGAGGCAATACCCGGGTGGGCGTCTTTGCCACCCGCTCCCCCTTCCGGCCCAACCCCATCGGGCTGTCCTGTGTCCGGCTGGAAGCGGTCCAGCACCATCCCTCTCTGGGACCGGTTCTGCTGGTGCGGGGAGCGGATCTGCTGGACGGAACGCCCATCTATGACATCAAGCCCTATATCCCCTATGTGGACAGCCACCCCGACGCCGCCGAGGGCTACACCGCCCAGACCCAGACCTATCACTTGCAGGTGGAATGTCCCGACCCGCTGCGGGCCCTGCTGACCCCCGAACAGTGGGAAGGTCTGGCCGGGGTCCTGGAAAACGATCCCAGGCCCTCCTACCAGAACGATCCCGACCGGGTCTATGGGATGCGGTTTGCGGGATATGAAGTCCATTTCACGGTGGCGGATGGGGTTCTGCGGGTTCACAGCATTGCCAGGGAGTAAATCATGGAACTGCGCAACATCAATACCTTTCTCCATGTGGCCGAGCTCCACAGTTTTTCCCGGGCTGCCCGGGACCTGGGGTATTCCCAATCGGCGGTATCCAGCCAGATTGCCCTGTTGGAGGACGAGCTGGGGGTCCCCTTGTTCGACCGGGTGGGCAAAACCGTCTGTCTCACCGACGCGGGCCAGGTCTTTCTTCGCTATGCCCGCACCCTGCTCACCACCGCCCAGCAGGCCAAAGCAGCCCTCCAGCCCACACCTGAGGCCCGCGGCTCTCTCCGGGTGGCCATTGCCGACAGTCTGTGCAGCGCCCTGATGCCCGATCTTCTGGAACAATTTCACGCCCTCTGTCCGCGGGTCGAGGTGAGCCTGCGCTCCGCCAACACCCAGGAAATGCGGGAAATGCTGACCTCCAACCGGGCCGACCTGGCCTACACCCTGGACCTTCCCCTGACCCATCCCGCCGACCGGGTCCTGTTGGATGAGCCGGAGCCCTGCTGTTTTCTGGCCCCGGCGGGACACCCCCTGACAGGCCGGCGGGGGCTGACCCTGGCCGATCTGGCCGGGCAGGAATTCCTGCTCACCGAGCGGGGCATGAGCTACCGGGAGGCCCTGGAACAGCTGTTGGCTGCCCGCCAGCTCACCCTTCGGCCCTATCTGGAACTGGGGAACGCCGCCCTCCTCTGCCGTCTGGTGGGGCAGGGTCTGGGGTTGACCTTCCTGCCCCGGTACATGGTGGACGCCTCCCTCACCGGCCGGGCCGTCCCGCTGGACGTGACCGACTGCCGCATCGAGATGCGCCGGCAGCTGTTTTGCCACAAAGACAAGTGGATCACCCCCCAGATGAACATTTTCATCCGTCTGGCCCGGGGAGAAATCCTCTGAATCCAACCCAAACGCCCCCGGCCTGCAACAAGGCCGGGGGCGTTGTTCTGCGAGGTCTACAGACACAGAAAACCGCCGGCACAAACATGCCGGCGGCTCTCTGCGTTAGGAGAAGCTTACGTCTCTATGATGAGGGGATCTATGACAGGATTGGGTCCCGGACTTCTGCCGGGAAAGGAACCATCTCAGTTGAGGATGGTCAGCTCGGTCTCAACGTCAAAGACGTGGACCTTGTGGGGATCGAAGGCAACGCGGACGGTATCGCCGTGGCGGGCCTTGGAGGTGGGAGAAACGCGGGCGGTCATCTTGTTGCCCTTGTAGTCCAGGTACAGGTAGATCTCGGCGCCCATCATTTCGGAAACCTCGACCTCAGCGTTCAGCTGGCAGTCGGGATGCTTTGCCATGAATTCGGGCTCGTCGTCGATGTCCTCGGGACGGATGCCCATCTTGACCTTCTTGCCGACATAAGCGTCCAGCTTGCCGTC
>CALWZL010000086.1 GCA_944385995.1 uncultured Faecalibacterium sp. | reverse complement strand
GCGGCGGGGGCCGCCATCACGACGGCGCCCTTGTCCATCTCCAGCTCGGTATCTTTGGTATGCAGCTTAAAAGCGGTGAGGCTGCTGGCGTCAAACCGCGCCATCAGCTCCAGGATTTCCTGATTGGTCATAGAGGCTCCTTTCACTACAGAAGCAATGTGGGACATCTGCGCAGCGCAGGGCCGTTGTTACTCGGCCTTCTCTGCCTCGTCGGCGTGGTCCTGCAGGTACTTGTACAGGTCGCCGACGGTCTTCATGTTGGGCAGGTCCTCATCGGCGATGGCGATGCCGAAAGCCTCCTCCAGAGCCATGGACAGCTCCACAGCGGACAGGCTGTCAGCCTCCAGATCCTCGGCCAGGGTGGCCTCCATGGTCACCTTGTCGGCGTCGCAGCTCAGAGTCTCAACGATAATTTCCTTAACCTTCTCGAAGTCCATGATGATTTCTCCTTTTTTCAACCAAAATTGTATTTGTTTCAAAAATTTTTAAAAATCATTTTATCTAAAAAATTTTAGAAAAAATAATTTTACCGGTATTTTAGCAGATTGCCCGGGATTGTCAAGGGGTTTTTGGTAAAAAAATACAGCAAAAAACTGAGGTATTCCACCCCTGTTTTTTACCAAAGCAAAGTATCCGGCCCCATTTTCCCGCAAAAATGCCGTCCCCGGGCGGCAGGACTTTTGTTTCGCAGGCAGGGACGGCGTTTTGATTTCATTAAAATTTTTTATGTTTTATCTTTTACGTTTTTTAGAGCAGGGCTTTACAGAGGGGTTTCACAGGGGCTGTTTTGGGGGCGCGTACTGACAATCCGGCAGAATATGCTATAATAGAAAAAAATCCATGGGGAGGCTTCTTGGATGAATCAAACTCTTCGCGCCGACGCCGGCGGCATCGTCCGTCAGGCCATCGGGGCGGTATTGCCCGATGCAGCCGTCCGCCGGGCGCTGGCAGACTTCCGGCCGGATGGCAAAGTGCTGCTGGTGGCCGCCGGGAAAGCCGCCTGGCAGATGGCCCGGGCCGCCCTGGAGGCGGTGGGCCGGGTGGACGGCGGGGTGGTCCTGACCAAATACGGCCACGTCAAGGGTCCCCTGCCAGGGGTCACCTGCCTGGAGGCGGGCCACCCCGTCCCCGACCAAAACAGTTTTGACGGGACCCGGGCGGTGCTGGAGCTGACCGCCGGCCTGACCCGGGCGGACACCGTCCTGTTTTTATTGTCGGGGGGCGGCAGCGCCCTTTTTGAACTGCCCCTGATTCCCCCGGACCAGCTCCAGGACATCACCCGGCAGCTGCTGGCCTGCGGGGCGGACATTGTGGAGATCAACACCATCCGCAAGCGGCTTTCCGCCGTCAAGGGCGGGCGGTTTGCCCTCCACTGCGCCCCGGCCCGTGTGTTCAGCATTGTGCTGTCCGACATTCTGGGGGACCCGCTGGACATGATCGCCTCGGGGCCGGCCTGTCCCGACCCCTCCACGTCGGCCCAGGCCCAGGCCATTGCCCGCCGCCGGGGCCTGCGGCTCAGCCCGGAAGCCTGGGCCTGTCTGGCCCGGGAGACTCCCAAAACCCTGGACAACGTGGAGACCCGCATCACCGGCAGCGTCCGGGCGCTCTGCCGGGCCGCGGCGGCGGCCTGTGAGGCCCGGGGCTACCGGCCGGTTCTCCTGACCGACCGCCTGGACTGCGAAGCCCGGGAGGCGGGGCGGTTTCTGGCGGCCATGGCCGGGACCCACGCCGGCAGCGGCCGGAAGCTGGCCTTTCTGGCGGGGGGCGAAACGGTGGTCCATCTCACCGGCCAGGGCCTGGGCGGACGGAATCAGGAGATCGCCCTGGCGGCGGCGCCGGGCCTGGCGGGGCTGGATGCGGCGGTGTTCAGCGTGGGTTCCGACGGCACCGACGGTCCCACCGACGCCGCCGGCGGGTATGCCGACGGGGACACCCTGGCGGCCCTGACGGCGGCCGGCTGGGACCCGGCCGCCGCCCTGGCCGGCAATGACGCCTACCACGCCCTGAAGGCGGTGGACGGGCTGTTGGTCACCGGGCCCACCGGCACCAACGTCAACGACGTATCCGTCCTTTTGATCGGCGGATAAACCTGGAACACAAGGGGGAGGAAATTGCGGTATGGCACTGGCTCTGGTTACGACCGAAAAAATCATTGAAATGTTTCTCATCCTGCTGGTGGGGGTTCTGGCCATCAGGACCAAGACGGTTTCCCCCGGCCTGACCCAGGGTCTGTCCTCCCTCCTGCTGAACATCGTCATGCCCTGCATGATTCTGATGTCCTACCAGGTGGAATTCGACTTCCTGCTGCTGCAGGGCCTGGCCCTGACGGCGGGCCTGTCCGCCCTCAGCTTTGGGGCGGCCATCGCCGTCGCCCGCCTGGCGGTCCGGGAAGGGCCGGACAGCGCCGTGGAAAAGCTGGCCATCGGCTATTCCAACTGCGGATTCATCGGGATTCCGCTGGCCAATGCGGTCCTGGGGTCCCAAGGCGTCCTCTACATCACCGCCTACATCCTGATCTACAATCCCCTGATCTGGTCCCACGGCGTCCTCCTGATGAAGGGCAGCGCCGGCACCCTCCGGGAGACGGTCCGCAACCTGATCCAGCCCTCCCTGGTGGCCATCCTGGTGAGCCTGGTGCTGTTTCTGGCCAATGTCCGCCTGCCCGCCGTCCTGGCCAATCCCCTGGACATGCTGGGCGACATGAACACTCCCCTGGCCATGCTGATTTCGGGGATGAATCTGGCCGGCAGCGACCTCTGGGGCAGCCTCCGGCGCCCCCGCCCCTACCAGATCGCAGCCCTCAAACTGCTGGTGATTCCCCTTCTCACCGCTCTGATCCTCCGGCTGTTCCACCCCGACCCCCTCATCTCGATGACCATCGTCCTGGCCACCGCCTGCCCCACCGGCGCCATGGGCACCATGTTCGCGGTCCAGTACCACAAAAACAGCGCCTACGCCTCCGAACTGTTCACCATTTCCACCGTCCTCTCCCTGGTGACCATCCCCCTGGTGGTCCTCCTCAGCGGGATGCTCCTCTGACGGGACAGGAAACAGGAAAGGAGCCTCTCACCTGCCACGGCCCGCAAGGCACTCCTGGAGGGCGGGCTCTCTCTCAAACAGAAACCCCGCGCCCTGGGAGAAAAGCTCCTCCCGGGCGCGGGGTTTGTTGTCTCTATATTTCTCGCACCACCGTCATTCTACCGTCAGTCGGTTGACGGGCCGGGCCGGCTTTGGTACACTCGAACCACCAGGACAACCGAGAATGAGGTGATTCCATGTACGAACTGGACAAAGATTCCTTCGGCAAATTTCTGGCCGGCCTCCGCCGCGAAAAGGGCCTCACCCAGCGTCAGCTGGCCGAAAAGCTCTTTGTGTCGGACAAAGCGGTCAGCAAGTGGGAGCGGGGTTTAAGCATCCCCGACACCGCCCTGCTGATTCCGCTGGCCGACCTGCTGGGGGTGACGGTGACCGAGCTTTTGCTCTGCCGCCGCTGCCCGCCCGCCCAGCCCATCGCTGCCAACACGGTGGAGCAGGTGGTGAAAACAGCCATCACCTACCCCGACCAGAAGGCCAAGCGGGCCTTCCAGACCGGCAGCCGCCGGAAGCTGCTGTGGTTTCTGGCGGCCCTGGCGGTGGGGGCCGCGGGGCTGTACGGCTGCCGTCACTTGGGCGGCTGGAGCGAGAGCCTGTCGGTGAGCTTTATGCTGGCCGCGGTGTTTGGGGCTTATTTCTGGCTGTTTGTGCCGGTGCGGCTGCCCGATTTTTACGACCAGCACCGGATCGGCTTTTTCTACGACTTCACCGTGCGGATGAGTATTCCCGGCGTGGCCCTGAACAATCGCAACTGGCCCGCCGTCGTGGGGTGCATCCGGGTCTGGGCCTGTCTGCTGACAGCGCTGCTGCCCCTGTTTCATCTGGCCTTTGCCCTGCTGGCCCCGGCCGGCTGGCTGCCCTATCTGGACCAGGCCGACCTGATCCTCCTGCTGGGCGGGCTGTTTGTACCCATCTACATCGTGGGCCGTAAATGACCTACTTTTCTGGAAGAAAAGTAGGCAAAAGACTTTCACTGTGTACCATCAACTCTGGCCGCTCTTTAGAAGGCCCAGCCGGCGGCACACTTCGCCGCGCTCACGTTA
>CALWZL010000085.1 GCA_944385995.1 uncultured Faecalibacterium sp. | reverse complement strand
GCATCAAAGACATCGTTTTCCCGGGCAAAGCGCACTTCTGTTTTGGCCGGGTGAACATTGACATCTACCAACTCTACCGGCATTTCCAGCATCAACAGTCCGCCCGGAAATTTGCCATGCATCGTAGTCCCCTTGAAGGCGGTTTCCATGCCGGCCATCATGGTGCGGTTGCGGACATAGCGGCCATTGATGTAAAAATATTGCATGCTGCGGCTGGCCCGGCAGTTCTTGGGCGGGGTGATGAGGCCGTGAATGCGGTACACTCCATTTTGATCGTCCACAGCAATCAGGTCTCGACTGAATTCCCGGCCCAGTACCGCATAGGCTGCACCATGCAGATCTCCGTCACCGGGGGTCACATACTGATTTTTTCCTTCACGGACAAATTTGAAGCTGATTTCGGGATGGCTGAGGGCCAGACGAGTCACCACGTCTGATACAAAAGTTCCCTCGCTGGCGTCCTTCTTCAGGAACTTCATACGGGCAGGTGTGTTGTAAAAGAGATCCCGCACCCGAATGGTGGTGCCGACCGCACGAGCCGCCGGCTCGCAGGCACCCTCTTCCCCGCCCTCATTGTGGTAGAGAGAAGCAAACTCACTGTCCTCGGTGCGGGTCAGCAGTTCTACGCGGGACACACTGGCGATGGATGCCAGCGCTTCTCCCCGAAATCCCAACGTATGGATGGAATTCAGATCTGTTTCAGCAGCAATTTTGCTAGTGGCATGTCGGATAAAGGCCGTGGAAATATAGGCCGGTTCAATGCCGCTGCCATTGTCGCTGACTTCGATCAGCTTGACGCCGCCTGACTCAATGGATACTGTGATTTGGGTCGCGCCCGCATCGATGGAGTTTTCCAGCAGCTCCTTGACAACGGAGGCCGGCCGTTCGACAACCTCGCCCGCTGCAATCAGTTCGGCGGTATGTTTATCCAGCACATGGATGACTGCCATGCAGACACCTTCCTTTCCTGCCGGCCAACGGAATACACATCAGCCGGAAATGGTCCCCTTCAGGGTCTTTTTCAGCTCGTAGAGAAAATTAAGGGCTTCGATGGGGGTCAACGTCTCCAGGTCGAGAGCCTCCAGTTTTTCGACCATCTCGCTGGGAACTGCCGGGGACTGATACTCCTCTAGAGTGCCGAAGTCCATCTGCTCCACATTGTTCTTGGGGGCTGCGGCCTCCAGTTTGCGCAGTACTTCATGGGCACGGCGGGTTACACTGCCAGGCAAACCGGCCAGTTTGGCCACCTCGATGCCGTAACTGTCATCGGCCGGACCACGGACGATCCGGCGGAGAAATGTAATGTCCTCACCGCGCTTTTTGACGGCGATATTGTAGTTCTTGACACCTTCAACACTGCCTTCCAAATCGGTCAGTTCATGATAATGGGTTGCAAACAAGGTCTTGCACCCCAGGCCGGTCTTGGGGTCGGCAATGTGTTCGACCACCGCTCGGGCAATGCTCATGCCATCAAATGTAGAGGTGCCGCGGCCGATCTCATCCAAGATTACCAGACTGCGCCGGGTAGCGCTCTTGAGAATTTCCGCGACCTCAGTCATCTCTACCATGAAGGTGGACTGTCCTGCGGCCAGGTCATCCGAGGCGCCTACACGGGTATACACTGCATCCACAATGCCCACATGGCATTCCCTGGCCGGAACAAAAGAGCCAATCTGGGCCATCAATGCAATCAAGGCATTTTGGCGCATATAAGTGGATTTTCCGGCCATATTGGGGCCAGTGATGATGAGGCAACGGTTTTCGCCACAGTCCAACAGCGTGTCATTGGGAACAAAGAGACTTCCCTTGAGAACCTGTTCCACCACCGGATGGCGGCCTTCCCGGATCACCAACTGGTCACTGTCATCCACTACAGGGCGGCAATAGTTGTTATCTGCTGCTACGGTGGCCAGGGAGACATAGACATCCAGTTGTGCTACGGCCCGGGCTGTGCGCTGAATCCGATCCAGTTCTCGGCCGATGCCTTCCAGCAGATCGGCAAAAAGGCGGTGCTCCAGAGTAATCAGACGCTCATGAGCGCCCAAAATCTTATTCTCCAGCTCTTTTAGCTCCGGTGTGATATAGCGTTCTCCATTGGTCAGAGTCTGTTTGCGGGTGTAGTTGTCGGGCACCATATTTTTGTAGCTGTTGCTGACTTCGATATAGTAGCCGAACACATGGTTGAATCCGATTTTCAGTTTGGGAATGCCGGTTTCCTGACGCAGACGGGCCTCCAGCTGAGCCAAAATACCCTTGGTATTCTCCCGAATCGAGCGAAGTTCGTCCACCTCATCATTGTAGCCAGACGCGATGACGCCGCCATCCTTCAAGGTGGAAGGGGCCTCTGGATCAATGGCCGCATAAATGCGGGCCTTGATGTCGTCCAGGGTGTCAATCTCTCCCGAGAGCTCAGTCAATTCGGCACAGCTGCAACTGTCGGCCAGCTTTTTCAAATCGGGCAGACGGTCAAAGGTCTGAGCCATGGTATAGATTTCCTTGGGTGTGGCAGAGCCGTAAACGGTCCGGGTCATCAGCCGCTCGATATCGGCAATATAGCGGAGCGTTTCGGACAGCTCGCCGCGTGCTACCGTATGTTTCACCAGGCACTCGACTGCATTGAGCCGGTGGTTGATGATCTCGCTGGAAACCAGTGGCTGTTCCAGCCAGCTCCGCAGCAGGCGCTTGCCCATGGCAGTGGAAGTTTTATCCAGGACCCAGAGCAAAGTTCCCCGCTTTTCCCGGCCCCGCATGGTCTCGGTCAGCTCCAGGTTAGAGCAGGTCACATTGGACAGGTGCATATACTGGGCTTCGGTGTAGTGGATGACCGTTTTGAGGCGGCCGACGCCCTTGATCTGGGTGTCATGCAGGTATTGCAGCAGACTCCCCATGGCGTATTTCACCAGACCATTCTGGCCGATTTCGGTGGTATTGGCCCAGTCCCGTCCGAACTGTTCTGCCAAGGTGGAGTCGATGAGACCAGGGGCGTACCGCTCATCCTCCATCAGCTCGACAGCACAGCTCATATATTTTTTGATGTAGTTGGTCACTTCCCGACAGGAAAGCATGCCGGTATTCATCAATACCTCGCTGGGATGATAGCGGCAAAGCTCGGCGATCACCGCCAAGCCGATCTTGGCGTCGGAAAGTTCTGTGACATGAGCGGTACCCGTGGAGACATCCGCAAAGCAAACACCTGCCTGTTCCCCTTTCAGGTAGAGACTGGCAATGTAGTTGTTGCGGTCATCCTGAAGCATGCTGCTTTCAATGACGGTACCTGGCGTCACCACCCGGACGATATCCCGTTTGACCAGGCCCTTGGCGGTGGCAGGATCCTCCACCTGCTCGCAGATGGCTACCTTATAGCCCTTGGCAATCAGCCGGGCCATATAGGTCTCGTAGCTGTGGAAAGGCACGCCGCACATGGGAGCCCGCTCTTTTTGGCCGCACTGCTTGCCGGTCAGGGTCAGGTCCAGTTCCCGGGAAGCCGTGATGGCGTCGTCATAGAACATCTCATAGAAATCGCCGATGCGATAAAAGAGGATCTCATCCTTATGCTGTTGTTTGATATCCAGATATTGTTTCATCATGGGCGACAGATCCGCCATGGCATTCCCCTTCTTTCCTGGATGCGTTCTGCACCCGTTCCCCAATAAGACAAGGAAACGCGGCTCTGCAGATGCACAGCCGCGTTGATACCGGACTTAGCCGCAGCCGCCGCAGGTTGAGCAGCTGCCGGAGCAGGAACTGGTGGGCTCCTGCACAGTCATCGGGTCGCCGCCATTCATCGCGGTGTTGATGATGGCGTCGATATAATTCACGAGGGCCTCGCATTCCCGTTTGGCTTCGTTGTAGGCCAGCATGCCCTCATCGTTCATGATCTTGCTGTAGAGGCTGTTTACCTTCTCGTTCAGCTCGGCCACCCGGGCATCATCCCGCTCGGTCTTGCTGATCTCGTTGTTCAGGTCCATGCGGGCCAGGTTGAATTCCCCGATCATGCTCTGGAGCTCTTCGTCGCTGTCGTTCATCTTGCGGGCCTGGTCCAGGGCCAGGTAGCGGCTGTCGGTCTGAAGCGCCATGGCGGCGCGCTTGAAAAGATCAATGCAGTCCATTGTAATTGGTTCTCCTTTTATTTTCAAAGTCTTATGGTTGTTATCTTGTCCTGC
>CALWZL010000084.1 GCA_944385995.1 uncultured Faecalibacterium sp. | reverse complement strand
GAGGCCGAAAAGGCCAAGAAAGAGCTGTCCAGCGCCCCTTCGGCCCAGATCAACCTGCCGTTCATCGCGGTAGGCAAAGACGGCCCCCACCATATTGATACCAATCTCACCCGCCCCCAGTTTGAGATGATGACCAGTGACCTGCTGGCCCGCACCATCGAGCCGGTCAACAACGCCCTGCGGGATGCCGGACTGTCTCCTTCGGATCTGGGCCGGGTTTTGCTGGTGGGCGGCAGCACCCGGATGCCGGCGGTGGCCCGCCAGGTCAAGGAACTGCTGGGCAAGGAGCCCAGCCACACCCTCAACCCCGACGAATGCGTGGCCATGGGCGCCGCCATCCAGGGCGGATTGCTCCAGGGCGGCGGCAAGCTGGCCGGCGCCACCGGCGCAGCAGCCCAGGGCCTGGTTCTGATGGATGTCACCCCCCTGACCTTGTCCATCGAAACCCTGGGCGGCATCGCCACCCCCCTGATTACCCGCAACAGTATGATTCCCACCCGCAAGAGCCAGATTTTCACCACGGCCCGGCCCATGCAGACCTCGGTAGAAATCAATGTCCTCCAGGGTGAGCGCCGCTTTGCCAGGGACAACAAGTCCCTGGGCAAGTTCAAGCTGGGCGGCATCCGGGCTGGCTTCTCCTCCAAGCCTCAGATCGAGGTCACCTTTGACATCGATGTCAACGGCGTGGTGAAGGTCTCGGCCAAGGACCTGGGCACCGGCCGGGAACAGAACATCACCATCACCGGCTCCACCAACCTGTCCGAGAGCGAGATTCAGCGGGCCATGGCGGACGCTGCGGCCTATGAGGCCGAGGACAGCCGCCGGAATGGCCGTCTGGAACTCCACAATCAGGCGGAAATTCTGGCTTACAAGGTGGAGGAAGCCCTCTCCAAATGCAAGAAGGAGATCGACAAGGAGGAAAAGAACCGGATCAAGGCCGATCTGGCGGCCCTCCGCAAGAGCATCCGCAAGGACCACCCCGAGAAGATGAACGACGCCGAGGAATCCGCCCTCCGCAAGGCCAAAGAAACCCTGGAGGCCAGCGCAAGCCATCTGATGGTCCTGTACACCCAGCAGACCGGCAGCGACACCAGCGAAAACAGCACCCTGTAACCGTTATCAACTCTTTCCCGGCAGCCTGTGGAAAACACCGGCTGCCGGTTTTTTGCTGCAAAACCGGGGGCCATCTTTGGGAGGCTGCCTCTTGACAGGGGAGAAAGCCGGGTGCTATGCTGTAAAAAAGCCTTCGGCAGAAAAAGGAGGATGGGCGGTATGGCAATCGCGGTTGCGGTGATCCTTAATCTTTTGATGGTGGGGGTCACCATGGTGTGTATGCTGGCGGTGGTTCTGCTCTGCATCAAGTTCCTGAAAAAGAAATAAACAAAGCCCGGCAGGCGGTGCGCTTGGCACCCGCTGCCGGGCTTTGTTGGTTGTTACAGCATTTTGGAGAGGAAGGCTTTCAGCCGGGGGTTCTTGGGGTTGGTGAACAGCTCCTCGGGAGGCTCGTCCTCCTGGATGACGCCTTCATCGATGAAGATCACCCGGTTGGACACCTCGCGGGCAAAGCCCATCTCATGGGTGACCACCAGCATGGTGATGCCGGTGTGGGCCAGCTCCTTCATCAGGGCCAGCACCTCGCCCACCATCTCGGGGTCCAGGGCCGAAGTGGGCTCGTCAAACAGGATCACGTCGGGGTCCATGGCCAGGGCCCGGGCAATGGCAATGCGCTGCTGCTGGCCGCCCGACAGGCTGTTGGGGTAGACGTTGGCCTTGTCCGACAGGCCCACCCGGGCCAGCAGCTCGTCGGCCTTCTGGGAGGCTTCCTCCCGGGTCTTGAGCTTGAGCATCACCGGGGCCATGCAGAGATTTTCTTTCACCGTCATATGGGGAAAGAGGTTGAAGTGCTGGAATACCATCCCCATCTTCTGGCGCAGCTTGTCGATGTGGGCCTCGTTCACCTCGGTGCCCTCAAACTTGATGGTGCCGCCGGTGGGCTTTTCCAGATGGTTCAGGCACCGCAGAAAGGTGGATTTGCCGCAGCCCGAAGGGCCGATCAGGCAGACCACGTCGCCGCGGTAGATATCGATATCAATCCCTTTCAGGACATCCAGGGTGGGGGTCAGGCCCTTGTAACCCCGTTTTTTTTCGCCGCCGTAGGTCTTTTTCAGACCGCGGACCTCAATGATTTTATCGGTCACTGCGTGCCAGCCTCCCTTCCATATAGCCCAGCAGCTTCTCCAGACAGAGCACCAGCACCAGGTAAATCACAGCCACCGAAATATAGGGGAAGAAGGCGCTGTAGGTGCGGCTGCGGACGATGTCGCCGGCCTTGGTCAGATCCTGCAATGCGATATAGCCGCTGATGGAGGTCTCCTTCAAAAGGACGATGACCTCGTTGCCCAAAGCGGGCAGGACGTTCTTGACGGCCTGGGGCAGGATGATTTTCCAGGTGGCCTGGGTGTAGTTGAGGCCCAGGCTCCGGGCGGCTTCCATCTGTCCCGGCGGGATGCTCATGATGCCGCTGCGGAAGATCTCCGCCACATAGGCGCCGCTGTTGATGCCGAAAGCCATGATGGCCACCGGCAGCTTGTCGATCTTGACCGAGCCGAAGATGACAAAGTACATAATCAGCAGCTGGATCATGGTGGGGGTGCCGCGGATGACGGTCAGGTACAGCTTGGCCAGCGCGTTCAGAATCCGCAGATGGCCGGTCTGATCGTGGGTGGTGCGGATATAGGCGATGATGAAGCCGAGCACGACGCCCAGCGCTGCCGCCGCAAAGGCGACAATCAGGGTGGTCTTTAAACCGTTCAGAAACAGCAGATAGCGCTGTTCTGTGATGAAGGTGGCGGTAAACTCGCTGACAAGCTCCGCCCACAGGTTTTGGAAAACGGACATGCAATTCCTCCTTGCAGGGCAGACAAAGTGGGGCGATTATGCACGAATTTTGAATATTTATGTATATATACATAAAGAGAAGGGACAGAGCCAGAATTCGCACCTGTGCTCTGTCCTCCGCATCTCTTATAAAACCACAAAAACCGCAGTTTGTAAAGAGTTTTTTTCTTTTTATTCAGCGGCCTCGCTGTCGGCGTCCTCACCCTTCAGCACGATGATGGCCTGTGCAGCGGTGCAGTAGGTATCGGTGAAGTCGATCTCCTCCTGGCGCTCGGGGGTCACAGTCATGCCGGCCATGCCGAAGTCAGCCTTGCCGCTGTTGACGGCAGCGATGATGGAGTCGAACTCCATGTCGTCGATTTGCAGCTCGTAGCCCAGCTTGTCGCACAGAGCCTTGGCGAACTCGGCATCGATGCCCACGATCTCGCCGTTCTCGATGTATTCATAGGGCTCGAAGGCGGCGTTGGTGGCCATCACCAGGGTGCCGTTGGGGTACTCGGTGCCTTCGGGGGTGGTGTAGCCCTCGGCGCCCTCGGTCTTGGCAATGTACTTGTCCAGGATGGAATCCAGGGTGCCGTCGGCGGTCAGTTCAGCAATGGCGCCGTTCAGAGCCTCGGTCAGATCGGGGTTGTCCTTGCTGACAGCAATGGCGTAGCTCTCCTCAGCGAAGGCGGTGTCCAGGGTGGTCAGCTTGTCGGGGTTGGCCTCGACGAACTTCTTGGCCACCTGGTCGTCGATGCAGACGGCGTCGATCTTGTTGGTCAGCAGAGCCTGCACAGCGTCAGCGCCCTTGTTGTACTGCTCAACACCGGCCAGGCCCAGCTTGTCGTCGCCCTCGCCGACTTCCTCGCTCATCAGCAGGTCGCCGGTGGTGCCCAGCTGGACGCCCACGGTCTTGCCGGCCAGATCCTCCAGGGACTGAATGGCCTGGGTGGTGGAAGCGGCAGAGTCAGCGGTGGAAGCAGCAGAGCTGGCGGTGCTGGTAGCGGAAGCAGCGGTGGAAGAACTGGTGCTGGAGCAGGCGGTCAGAGCCAGAGCGGCGGAAATACCGGCAGCCACCAGGAAGCTGCGGCGAGAAATCTTCTTCATATAATAACACTCCTCTTGATTTGCAAAAAGCAGAGATGTACAGGGGCGGGCGACCCGCCCGCGCATCGCAAACAGACGATGCGGCGTTCAGCCGGGAATCTTCCCGACAACAACCAGTAGTATAGTTTGTACAAATTGAAAAGTCAAGTCTTGTGCAGAAAAGAGGGCCAAATTGAAACCAAATTGAGATAACTTATACGGAAATCGACTGAAATCGTCGTATATATGCAGTTTGCGCCCGGCGCTCGGCAAACAAAAAGCCCCCGCCGTCGGGCGGAGGCGCAAAGGCTGGAAG
>CALWZL010000083.1 GCA_944385995.1 uncultured Faecalibacterium sp. | reverse complement strand
GGTAGCTCAGTTGGTTAGAGCACCAGCCTGTCACGCTGGGGGTCGTCGGTTCGAGCCCGATCCGGGTCGCCATTTGCCTCTGTAGCTCAGTTGGTAGAGCAGGGGACTGAAAATCCCCGTGTCATTGGTTCGATTCCGATCGGAGGCACCATATGCGGCCGTAGCTCATCTGGTAGAGCGCCACCTTGCCAAGGTGGAGGTAGCGAGTTCGAGCCTCGTCGGCCGCTCCATCACGAAAACCTGTTCCTGATGTTTCGTCAGGAACAGGTTTTTTGTTGTTTCCGGGGACTTTCCGGCAAAGTGAAAACCTGGTTGACAAAGCCTGCCCCGCCGGGATATACTGATAAGACATGCGGCAAAATGGAAAGAAAAGACAGGCTTTTTGCCTGGCAGGAGAAGGAGGAATCCAACTTGATCTTTGGCAAGTACATCAACCGGTATTATCTGAAACACGCGCCCACCCTTTTGCTGGGATTGGCAGCGCTGATTCTGGTGGATTATATGCAGCTCATCATCCCGGAGCTGTACCGGATGCTCATCAACGGCGTCAACAGCGGCTCGGTGCTGGTGGAGGGGGTGCCCACGGCCTTCACCAAAGAGGTGCTGCTGCAAAATATCTGCCTGCCCATGATCGGCATCATCGTCTCGCTGGTGTTCGGGCGGTTTTTATGGCGGATCTGCTTTTTTGGAGCGGCCATCCGGGTGGAAACCGAGCTGCGCAACCGGATGTTTGACCACAGCAAAGATTTGTCCCAGTCCTACTACCAGGTGAACAAGGTGGGCAACCTGATGAGCCTGTACACCAACGATCTGGAAACCATCCAGGAATGCTTTGGCGATGGGGTGCTGATGTTCTGCGATGCGCTGTTTCTGGGATTGCTGGCCTTCATCAAGATGTGGCGGATGGATCACTCCCTGACCCTGATGGCCATGATTCCGGCCTTTCTGATGTTCCTGGTGGGCAGCATCGTGGGGCAGGTGATGACCCGGCGGTGGGAGGAGCGCCAGCAGGCCTTCTCGGACTTGTCCGACTTTGCCCAGGAGAATTTCTCAGGCATTGCGGTGGTGAAAGCCTTTGTCAAGGAGACCAAAGAGCTGATGGCCTTCCGCAAGCTCAACCGGGAAAACGAAAAGATCAACGTCATCTACACCCGCATTTCCACCCTGCTGAATATTTTGGTGACCCTCTTTGTGGAGTCGGTGACCTGCGTCATTCTGGGTTACGGCGGCTACCTGGTCTATGTGGGCCGGTTCAATGCGGGCCAGCTGGTGGAGTACATCGGCTACTTTTCGGCCATTGTCTGGCCCATCATGGCGGTATCCATGCTGATCGAAAAGACTTCCCGCGGCAAGGCCTCCCTGAACCGGATCACCGAGCTGCTGGATGCGCCGGTGGATGTGGCAGACCGTCCCGGCGTTCGTGAGCTGACCAACCCCAGGGGCGAAATCGAATTCCGGCACCTGACCTTCCGCTATCCCGACGGGGAGTTTGATGTCCTGAAAGATGTCTCCTTCACCATCCACAGCGGCGAACGGGTGGGCATCGTGGGCAAAACCGGCGCCGGCAAGACCGCCCTGGTGGACCTGATTTTGCGGATTTACAATGTGCCCGACGGCACCTTGTTCATGGACGGGCAGGACGTTAACACCTTGTCCATCCGGTCGGTGCGGTCGGCCTGCGCCTATGTGCCCCAGGACAATTTCCTGTTTTCGGACACTATCTCCCATAACATCGCCTTTGGCGTGGATGCCGCCGGCCCGGAGGCCATTGAACATGCGGCCCGAATGGCCGATGTTCACGACAATGTGGCCGCCTTCAAAGAGGGCTATAATACCATTCTGGGTGAACGCGGCGTGACGGTGTCGGGCGGGCAGAAACAGCGCATTTCCATCGCCCGGGCCCTGCTGCTGGATGCGCCGGTCCTGATTCTGGATGATTCTGTGTCGGCGGTGGATACCCGGACCGAAAAGGTGATTCTGGACAACCTGAACGCCGAACGGGCAGGAAAGACCACCATCCTGATTGCCCATCGCATTTCCACGGTGGAGCGGATGGACAAGATCATCTTCATCGACGATGGCCGCGTGGTGGACGTGGGCAGCCACGAGGTTTTGTACGAGCGCTGCGAAGACTATCGCAAGATGGTAGACCTGCAGCGCCTGGAAGACGCGCTAGGAGGTGGAAACCATGACTGAACTGAATCCGCTTGTACTGGCGGGAGCCATCATCGGGACGGTCTCGGTGCTCTTGATTCTGGCTTATGCCATGGTCAAAGATAAAAAGACCTCCATGGGCTTTGAGCGGAATATCTCGGATGGTGAGATTGTCCGCCGGCTGGCCCATTATGCCCGGCCCTATCTGGGCAGTTTTGCCGTGGCCGGCCTGCTGATGCTCTTTTCGATTGTCTACGATATCGTTTCACCCCTGATTGTCGGCGCCGTAGAGGAGATGCTGGTGGGGGATTTCACCCTGGACGCCCTCTTTTGGATGGTGGCGGCCTATGCGGGCATCCTGGTCTTTTCGATGGTGAGCTCCTATTTCCAGGCGGTGATCCTCCAGAAGGCCGGCCAGCGGATTATCTCGGACCTGCGGGAGGACCTGTTCACACACATTGAGTCCCTGGCCCATGAACAGCTGAATGAGATCCCGGTGGGCAAGCTGGTGACCCGTGTCACCAATGACACCAACGCCATCTCCATGATGTTCACCAATCTGCTGGTCAACCTGGCCAAAAACTGCTTTGTGATTCTGGGCATTCTGGGGGCCATGCTGCTGGTCAACTATGAACTGACCCTGATGGTGCTCTGTTTTGTGCCCTTTATCGTTCTGTTCACCGTCATTTTCCGCAAGTTCTCCCGGCGGGCCTACCGGCGGGTCAAGGACTGCACCACCGACATCAACACCTATCTGTCCGAGAACCTGTCGGGCATCAAGATCACCCAGATTTTCGGCCGGGAGGACGCCCGGATGGAGGATTTCCGCCGCCGCAGCGAGGCCCTGGGCAAAGCCAAGCGGGACGAAATCTTTGTGTTCGGTGTGTTCCGCCCGCTGGTGTATATGCTGTATGTCAGCTCGGTGCTCTGCCTGTTTTATCTGGGCGGCATGGGGTATCTGGATGGGGTGTCCTTCCTGGGACAGACCATTTCGGGCGGCACCATCGTCACCTTTTATATGTATATTTCCAAGTTTTACAACCCCATCCAGAACCTGGCGGAACAGTTCAACTGGCTTCAGTCGGCCATGGCCTCTTCCGAGAAAGTGTTCTCGATTCTGGACCTGCAGCCTGCCATGACCGATGCGCCCGACGCCATCGACCTGCCCGAGATCAAGGGGGAAATCGAGTTCCGGGATGTCTGGTTCAGCTACATTCCGGGTGAGTGGGTGCTGAAAGGAGTCTCCTTCCATGTGGAACCCCGGCAGACGGTGGCCTTTGTGGGCTCCACCGGCTCAGGCAAGACCACCATCCTCTCCCTGATCTGCCGCAACTATGAGTTCCAACGGGGACAGATTTTGATCGACGGCATCGACATCCGCAAGATCAAGATTTCCTGTATCCGCCGCCACTTTGGCCAGATGCTCCAGGATGTGTTCCTGTTTTCGGGCACCATCCGCAGCAATATTGTATTGCGGATGGAAGATGTCCCCGATGAGCGGATTATGGAGGTTTGCCGCTATGTGAATGCGGACCGCTTCATCCAGAAACTGGACGGCGGCCTGGATGAGCCGGTGCGGGAGCGCGGCAATAACTTCTCGGCGGGCCAGCGTCAGCTGATTTCCTTTGCCCGGACCATCCTCCACGAGCCCTCGGTCATGATTCTGGACGAAGCCACCGCCAACATCGACACCGAGACCGAGCAGCTGATCCAGGACTCCCTGGAGAAGATGCGCTCGGTGGGGACCATGCTCATTGTGGCGCACCGCCTGTCCACCATCCAGCACGCCGACAACATCGTGGTGCTGTCTCATGGCCGTATCATCGAGCAGGGAACCCATCAGAAATTGCTGGAGAAGCGTGGCCGGTATTACCAGCTCTACACCCTCCAGTATCACCGCGAACAGATGAAAAAGTAACCTCACCTCATAAACAAGGCAGCTCCGTCCCGGGCCATCAAAACCCGACGGCGGAGCTGCTTTTTCTATCTTCAAACCACGACGTCAAACGCCGGGTCAGTCCTCAATCAATGCGTCCATTTGTTCCTGTACCTCTGTGAAAAACCGGGACAGGTGAAAACCATCCGCCACCGCGTGATGGATGTTCATGGTCAGGGGCATTTTCAGCCGGCCCTGCTGGAGCTCGTATTTGCCCCAGGTGACGACAGG
>CALWZL010000082.1 GCA_944385995.1 uncultured Faecalibacterium sp. | reverse complement strand
CGGCCGGGGGGCTTTTCTTTTTGATTTGTGATCGAAACCCACCCGCCGCCCATAGCGGAATCCCCTGCAGCCTGCGGCCGCGCCCCCTGTGGGGGCTCGGTGCCATCGGCTGTACCTTTTTCTTTTGACCGTCCAAACTGTTGGATACGTCGAAACCTGCACCCAAAAGGAGTAGTCCGTGGTTCAGAGCCCCGGCAGGGGCGGCGGCGCAGCCGCGGGGGTTCCACTGCGGGCGGCGGGTGGGTTTCGATCAAATCAGCAAAAAGCAGGGGCGCCTGCCTGTGCAGACGCCCCCGCCGGGAAATAGAAAAAATATTTTTTCTTTTATTCGCTCCGCAGAGCCACCACCGGGTCTTTCTTGGCCGCGCTGCGGGAAGGAATCAGGCCCGAGATCAGGGTCAAAAAGACGCTGATGGCGATCAGGATGATGGCGGCGGGCACCGGCAGCACCGCATTCAGGGTCTGGATCTTGGTGACGGCGTGCATCACCATGTTGATGGGGATGCACAGCAGGTAGGTCACCAGGACGCCCAGCAGGCCCGAGGCAAAGCCGATGATGACGGTCTCGGCGTTGAACATCACCGACACATCCCGCTTGGAAGCGCCGATGGCCCGCAGGATGCCGATTTCCCGCGTCCGCTCCTGGACCGAAATCAGGGTGATGACCCCGATCATGATGGAAGAAACGATCAGCGAGATGGCCACAAAGGCAATCAGCACATAGGTGATGGCGTTGATGATGGAGGTCACCGCCGACATCATCAGGCCCACATAGTCGGTGTAGGAGATCTGGTGCAGCTCGTCCACCGTGGCGTTGTAGTCGGCAATCACCGCCTCCACCGTGTCTTTGCTGTCAAAGGAGGCCGAATAGAGGTTGATGGCCGAGGGGGAATTCAGGTCAATGCAGCCCAGGGCGGTGAGGTTGTCCTCGTAGGTGGCGTCGGAAAACTCCATGATGTTGTCATAGTATTCCGCCCACTGGTCGGGGGTATAGCCGTCCATGGCCAGCTCCAGGGCGCTCACCTTCTGGGAATCCGGCAGCATGGCCAGCTGCTGGGTCACCTGCTGGGCATACTGGCTCTCCATCTGGGCGGTGAGCATCTGGGAGAAGGTGGACTTCAGGTCCTCATCGCTCATGTCTTCCACATAGCTGTCGATCTGGTCCTGGCTGACACTCATCTGCTGGGTCAGCACCTGGGACAGGGTGGAGACCATCTCATCCCGGGTCATATCCCCCAGCATCCCATCCACCTGTTCCTGAATCATCCCGTCGTCGGGCATGCTCATGATCTGGACATACACCTGGGCTTTGCCGGCCTGGTCCAGGCCGTCGATATAGGCCCGCAGCTCCTGCTCCTTTTCGGCCTTGGTGAGGCTGTCGGCCCGGGAGGCAAAGGGAAGCCCGTTCAGCACGTCCCGGTCGGGGCTGGCCTTCTGGGCCTGCACCGCCTCGGACTGTTCCGCCTGGTCCACGATATAGTCGATCAGGCCGGAGGTATAGCAGATTTTGCCCGAAATCATGGTGGTGTCCACGTCGGGATTCTGTCGGATGATGCCGGTGACATGGAGTTTCAGGGCGTTGTCATAGAGGTATTTCAGGCCGGCGTCGCTGTCCCGCAGGTCGGTGTACAGGCCGGTTTCCTCGTCGTAGCTGTAGCAGGAGGAGGGGAGAATCACCCGGAAATCGCTGTTGCAGATCTCCTCGTAGCTCCACTGGTCTTTGCGGTCTGTGTCCGACGTGTCGCCGTCGGCCAGGGCCATCATTTCCTCTTTCGGAATCAGGCCCAGGGCGTAGAGGGTCATGTCGTCCAGCTCGTTGTTTTCGTCCACCACCAGGACCACCTGGTCGTAGCTGGCCGGCCAGGACCCGTAAATCAAATCGTACTGCCGGGTCAACAGGTCATTCACCGGCGCCCCGTCCTTGCCGGGCAGCAGCTCCTGCCACAGGGTCATCATCCCGCCCCCCATCATGGAGGACATCTGGGACGCCGAGGACCCGGAAGCGCTGTCCCCGGTCATCCAGGAGGCCGACGCGGCGTCGCTGCCCATCATCGAGATCAGCAGCTGCTGCATCATCTCGGTGGTGTCCGAGTGGATGATTTCGCCGTCGGTGTTCCGGGTGTAGATCTGGGGGCTGATGGCGTAGGAATACTGGATGCCGCTGAGGGCCCCGCTGAGCTGGGAGGCCGGGTCGGCCAGCTGGCCTTCCAGATAGGTCTTGAAGGATTCCAGGTCGTTTTGTGCCACGTCCAGGTTGTTGATGGCGGAAAACAGTTCCTGCACCGCCGGCCGCTCATAGACCGCATCCTGGCCGTGGTCCCCGGTCTCGGTGTCCAGGTTCATAAAGGTCTGAATCAGACTGGTCAAATCGATGTTGGTGGCCTGGATGGACAGGGGATAGGAGGACAGGGCGTTCTCCTGCATCACGTCGATATAGTCGGTCATGCCCCGGGACACCGACAGAATCAGCGCAATGCCGATGATGCCGATGGACCCCGCAAAGGCGGTCAGGGTGGTGCGGCCCTTCTTGGTGAACAGATTTTTCAGGGACAGGCCGAAGGAGGTGGCAAAGGACATGGAGGGCTTGCGAATCTTCTTGCCCTTGCTGGCCTCCAGTTCGGCGGTGTCGGCGGCCCGCTCGGCTTCCAGCTCGGCGGGAGTCAGGGGGTTGGAATCGCTGATGAGCTGGCCATCCAGCACCCGGATGATCCGGGAGGAATACTGTTCGGCCAGGGGCGGGTTGTGGGTGACCATCACAATCAGACGGTCCTTGCTGATCTCCTTCAGCAGTTCCATCACCTGGACGCTGGTCTCGGTGTCCAGGGCGCCGGTGGGCTCGTCGGCCAGGATGATATCGGGGTTGTTGACGATGGCCCGGGCAATGGCCACCCGCTGCATCTGGCCGCCCGACATCTCGCTGGGCCGCTTGAACAGCTGGTTGCCCAGCCCCACCTTTTCCAGGGCCTCCACGGCCCGGTCCCGCCGCTCGGTCCGGCTGACGCCCGACAGGGTCAGGGCCAGTTCCACATTCCGCAGCACCGTCTGATGGGGAATCAGGTTGTAGCTCTGGAACACAAAGCCCACCGAATGGTTCCGGTAGGAATCCCAGTCCCGGTCCTGAAAGGACTTGGTGGACCGGCCGTTGATGATGAGGTCGCCGTCGGTGTACTGGTCCAGGCCGCCGATGATGTTCAGCAGGGTGGTCTTGCCGCAGCCGGAGGGACCCAGAATCGAGACAAACTCCGAGCGCCGGAACTGGATGCTGACCCCTTTCAGGGCATGGACCACGGTGGCGCCCATGGGATAATCTTTCTTGATATCGCGTAATTCAAGCATGGCGGATTACTTTCACTTTCCTTCTGCAGTATAGCCTCTCATAGAGTTGACCTTTGTAGTATACCGTACAATTATGAACGATTTTTATCTACAGACGCATGTTTTGGAAAAACTTTTCTCCGCCCGCCGCCGTCCGCCTCACAGGGAGGAGACAAAGATTTCCAGACCGATGAAAATCAGGATGGCGCCGCCCAGAATGGAGGCCTTGCCGGCCAGATGGGTGCCGAATTTCCGGCCGATCAGCAGGCCGCCCCAGCAGATCACAAAGGTGACCGCCGCGATGATGGCGGCGCAGACCACCGCCATCACCGGGCCGTATTCGGCGATGGTGAAGCCCACCGACAGCGCGTCGATGGAGGTGGCAACGCCCTGGAGAATCAGGCCGCCCCTGCTGACGGTCTCGGTCTCCTCCTCTTCCTTTTGGCGGATGCCTTCCAGCAGCATCTTGCCGCCGATGTAGGCCAGCAGAACCAGGGCAATCCAGGGGATAAAGACGGTAAATCCCTCAAACAGCTGGACCACCGTGTGGACGCAGATCCAGCCCAGCAGGGGCATCAGGGCCTGAAACCCTGCAAACACCCCCGCAATGGTTCCCATCCGGCGGCGGTTCATGCCGGGTTCGTGGAGGCCGTTGGCCATCGACACCGAGAAGGCATCCATGGCCAGGCCCACGCCCAGAAGCATACTGTTGATGAAAAATCGCAGACTCCAATTCATGTGTGTTTCCTCCATCCCTGCAATCAGAACAAAAAACGGACACAGCCCGCGGGGCTGTGTCCATCGATCCGTTATCCCAAAAAGGCAGACTCCATGTACACAGCACCCAGGTGCTGAGGACATGAGTCTCGCAGTGAAGGGCCCGCCCTGACCGGCGGCCTTCGTAGCAAGCCAGGCCGTCCGACGGCCAGCATGTTGACTTGCCGCGCCGTGGTTTGCATCCGGCGCCCGCTACTCCCCCATGGATATCCTTTGATTCAGCCACAGGATACCATATGTGACGCGGGTTTGTCCATAGAAACCA
>CALWZL010000081.1 GCA_944385995.1 uncultured Faecalibacterium sp. | reverse complement strand
GTGTGGCCGCTGGGCGTGAGCTTCCCGGTGGCCTTATCCTCGCTCAACATTTCCACCTTGAAGATGGCGTTGGGCATCGCCTCGCGCACGATGCCTTCAATCTCGATAACGTCT
This sequence comes from uncultured Faecalibacterium sp., assembly GCA_944385995.1. GTDB lineage: Bacteria > Bacillota > Clostridia > Oscillospirales > Ruminococcaceae > Faecalibacterium. The sequence goes on along the minus strand of CALWZL010000081.1, from coordinate 4,290 downwards.
TCTTTAGACAAGCTATTTGCCTCCTTATGGATCTGCTCAGTTTGTCTTGTGCGGACGGGGGCAGTGAGCGCCACATACTTCCCTCTGAGCGGCACAAAATCCGCAAACAAGCAGAATGACCCTGCCTGCCGAGAAAGCATCTGGCCTCCACAGCCATTAGTGAATTATACACCTTTTTGCTGTAGAATGCAAGGGGTTTCTTCGTGTTTCCGATAAAAATTTCCGCCTTTTTTCAAAGGCGGAAATCTTTCCTTTTTGTGCACTTCGCCGGGAGCAGCTCTTTCCCCTCCCCGCTCTGGTCCGCAGAGCAGTTACAGGGTAAAGTTGGGATCTTCCCAGCCCAGGGTCATGATCTCAGTGCGGTCACGCAGAATGGCGACCGAGTGCTCGAAGTGGGCAGCCAGGCCGCCGTCCTTGGTCTTGACGGTCCAGCCGTCGGCCAGGGTCTTGACCTTGGGTCCATACTGGCAGATCATCGGCTCGATGGCGATGGTCATGCCGGGCACCAGCCGCGGGCCGCGGCCGGGGGTGCCGTAGTTGGGCACTTCGGGGTCCTCGTGGAGCTCGCGGCCGGTGCCGTGTCCCACAAACTCCCGCACCACCGAGAATCCGGCTTCTTCGCAGTAGGCCTGGACCGCATGGCCGATGTCGCCGATGCGGTTGCCGGCCTTAGCCTGGGCGATGCCCAGGTGGAGGGACTCTTTGGTGACATCCAGCAGCCGCTGGGCCTCCAGGTCCACCTTGCCCACCGGGTAGGTGCAGGCGTTGTCGCCGTTGAAGCCGTCCACCTTGGCGCCGGTGTCAATGCTGACAATGTCGCCCGGGCGGATCACGATGTCGTGGGACGGGATGCCGTGGATCACGGTATCGTTGAGGCTGATGCAGGCCGTCCCGGGGAAGCCGTACAGGCCCTTGAAATTGGGGGTCCCTCCGTGCTTGACGATAAACTCATAGATCAGTTTATCCAGCTCCCAGGTGGTCATACCGGCCTCGATGTGCTCGCCGCCGTACTTCAGGGCAGCGGCGCTCAGGGCGTTGGCCCGGCGCATGCCCTCCAGTTCTTTTGCGTTTTTGATCTGAATCAAAACTTATGCCTCCAAAGCCTTCATGACTTCGGCCGTCGTAGCCTCGACGGTCGTGCCGCTTTCCACCACGGCCAGCTTGCCGCGGCTGCGGTAAAACTCGATCAGGGGCTCGGTCTGGGCGTGGTAGGCCTTGAGACGGTCGCGCACCGTCTCGGGCTGGTCGTCCTTGCGGATGACCAGCTTGCCGCCGCAGCTGTCGCAGATCCCCTCGACCTTGCTGGGTTTGCTCTTGACATGGTAGCTGGCGCCGCACTTCTCGCAGACGCGGCGGCCGCTCATCCGGTCAAAGATGACCTGCTCATCCACGGCCAGATCCAGCACCTTGTCGATCTGGATGCCCATCCGCTCGATGGCCTCGGCCTGGGCGATGGTGCGGGGCACGCCGTCCAGGATGAAGCCCTTGGCGCAGTCGGGCTGTGCCAGCCGCTCTTTCAGGATGCCGATGATGACATCGTCCGGCACAAGGCCGCCGGCGTCCATGTAACTCTTGGCCTTCAGGCCCATCTCGGTGCCCTCCTTGACGGCAGCACGCAGGATGTTGCCGGTGGAAATGGCCGGGATGCCCAGCTTGGCAGTGAGAACTTCGGCCTGGGTGCCCTTGCCCGCACCCGGAGCGCCTAACAGAATGAGATTCATTTCCATGCTCCTTTCATTACCTGTCTTATCACGGATATATACAAAGGCACTGAAAAATCGAGGGTGCCTCTCTTTTCCAGTGCCTTTGACGACGGTGTGTATTCTGTTTGGGAAATTCCCGTCAGGAGATCATCAGCCCAGGAAACCCTTGTGATTGCGCATGGTCATATAGCTGTCCAGGCTGCGGGTGGTGTCCAGTGCGACACCCACGACGATCAGCATGCTGGTACCGCCAAGCTGGATGGCTACACCGGTCACATTGCCCAGGATGATGGGCAGTACAGCCACGAGTGCCAGGAAGATGCCGCCGATCATGGTGATCTTGCCCAGCGTCTTGATGATGAAATCGCTGGTGGGCTTGCCGGGACGGAAGCCGGGGATCGAGCCGTTGTTGCGGCGGAGATTGTTGGCGATTTCAATCGGGTTGTACTGAATGGAAACGTAGAAATAGTTGAACGCGACAATCAGCAGCACATAGATCACAACATAGACCGCGGAGGTGTAGTTGAAGGTAGCAAAGAAGCTGTACCAGATGGGGTGCTCCACGGGGTCTACGTTGATGAAGCTGCCGATGGTGCCGGGGATGGAGCAGAAGGTGCTGGCGAAGATGATGGGCATGACGCCGCTCATATTCAGCTTGAGGGGCAGATAGCTGTTCTGCCCGCCGATCTGCTTGCGTCCCACGACGCGGCGTGCATACTGGATGGTGATGCGGCGCTCGGCGTTGGTCATGATGACGATGAACACCACCACGGCCAGAGCCAGGACAACCAGCACAGGCAGCAGCACATAGTACAGCGGCTGGCCGCTGGAAGCGCGGGTCAGCATATCGGTGACCATGGTGGTGACCGACGACCAGTTGGAGACGATGGAAGCGAAGATGATGAGGGAAACACCGTTGCCGATGCCCTTGTCATCGATCTGCTCACCGCACCAGGTGGTCAGCTGTGCGCCGGCGGTAAAGGTCAGGATCACCACAATGGCAGTGAAGATGGCCGCGCCGCCGCTGGTATACTTGAGGGCGCCCATGTTCCGCACCAGGAAATAGTAGCCGATGCTCAGCACCAGAGCGATGCCGGCGCCCACATAACGGGTGATCTGCCGGATCTTCTCCTGGCCGTCGGATTCCTTGGCCAGGTTTTCCAGATACGGGATCGCCACCGTCAGCAGCTGTACAATAATGGAGGCATTGATATAGGGTGTGACGCCTAACGCGAAAATCGTGCACCGGGACAGCGCGCCGCCGCTCATCATATCCAGATAAGTCAGCATACTGCCGTTTGCGAACATCGCCGTGAGCGCGTCGCCCGACACAAAGGGCACCGGGATCGCGCTGCCAAGACGGTAGACGATCAGAATGCCCAGCGTGAAGAGCAGACGGCTCTTCAGTTCAGGGATTTTCCATGCGTTTCGGAATGTCTGAAACACCTTACATCACCTCAGCCTTCCCGCCTGCCTTCTCGATTTTCTCTTTGGCAGAAGCAGAAAAGGCTGCGGCCTTGACGGTCAGGGCCTTGGTCAGCTCGCCGTTGCCCAGGATCTTGACGCCGTCCAGGGTCTTTTTGACCAGACCCTTGGCCTTCAGCGCCTCGGTGTCCACCACTGCGCCAGCCTCGAACATCTTCTCCAGGTCAGCCACGTTCACGATGGCATAACGGGTAGCGAAGATGTTGTTGAAGCCGACCTTGGGCAGACGGCGCTGCAGCGGCATCTGGCCGCCTTCAAAACCGGCGCGCTTGACGCCGGAACGGGCCTTCTGGCCCTTGCTGCCGTAGCCGGCAGTCTTGCCATTGCCCGAGCCAATGCCGCGGCCCTTGCGGGTGCGGGCCTTGTTGGCGCCGGGAATCGCGTGTAATTCATGAAGATTCATTGCGTGTACCCCCTGCTGTTACGCTTCGGTGACGCTGAGCATGAAGCCGATCTTGGCGATCTTGCCCTGCGTAGCGGCATTGTCAGGCTGAACGGTGACGTCGCCCGGCTTCTTCAGGCCCAGGGCCTCGGCGGTTGCGATCTGCTTCTTGCCGCGGCCGATCAGGCTCTTCTTCAGCTCGATCTTGAGCATCTTATCTGCCATGGTGTGTTACCCTCCTCAGCCCAGAATTTCTTTGACGGTCTTGCCCCGCTTCTCAGCGACCGACTCGGCGCTGACCAGGCCGCACAGGCCCGCAAAAGTAGCAGACACAACGTTGATGGGGTTGTTGGAACGCATGGACTTCGCACGGATGTCCTTGATGCCAGCAGCCTCGATGACGGCACGCACAGGGCCGCCAGCGATCATGCCGGTACCGGGAGCAGCGGGCTTGAGCAGGACAGCGCCAGCGCCGTACTTGCCCACGATCTCATGCGGAATGGTGGTGCCCTTGGTGGCGATCTTGCACATGTTCTTCTTGGCAGCGGCCTCGCCCTTGCGGATGGCCTCAGGCACTTCGCCTGCCTTGCCGATGCCGTAGCCGATGGTGCCCTTGCCGTCGCCGACGACCACCAGAGCGGCGAACTTCATGATGCGGCCGCCCTTGACGGTCTTGGATACGCGGTTGATGGAGACCACCTTGGTGATCATGCCGTCGTC
>CALWZL010000080.1 GCA_944385995.1 uncultured Faecalibacterium sp. | reverse complement strand
TTGTCCTTGCGGACGAGGGGCTTGCCTTTATAGGTCATTTTGGGTTTATAGGACATTCCAAAGCCTCCCTTATCTTTGAAGTCTGCTGTGCGGCCAGACCACACAGCCGGACCGATTCTAAAAACTCTCTCTCTTAGTATAACATAAATGGAAAGGTATTACAAATGATAAATTTCCAAAAGCCTGTCGGACGCAAAAATAACATCGTGTCCACGATGGAAAAATGTGCCTTTCCGCCGGCGGCCGGAACAAATCACGCGGCAAATCGACAGCAAAAAACCATACAAACAAGGAAACCGTCCCGCGCTTGCGGCTGCACGGGACGGTTCATTGCGGTATTCGGTTTGGTATGAGGAGGAATCATGTGTTACAGGGTGCGGTTGCGGCCCCGCCGTCCCTGTGTCTCTAAGATACCAAAGATTTATACATAAACTGTTTTGAATCTATGAATCTTTTGTAAACTCTGACCAGTGTTTTGGAAAACCGCAGGGAAGGTCATTCGGGAGCCTTCATGCTCTCCACCATGCTGATATTCCGCACCTGACGGCGCATCATCCGGCAGACCACCACCGTAAACAGCAGGGTCAAAGCCACACTGTAGAGGAAGCTGGTGGGTTCCAGCATGCGGATGAACATCATCTGTTCCGACTCCACGGTCCGAATCACAAACTGATGGAGGGGGGCTCCGATGAGCAGACCCAGGACAGCGCCGATGACGCTCAGGAGCTCAATCTCCCGGAAGATATAGTGGTAAACCTCCTTGTCGAAGAAGCCCAGCACCTTGATGGTGGCCAACTCCTTTTTCCGCTCGCCGATGTTGACGCTGATGAGGTTGTACAGGACCACCGCAGCCAGCGCCGCCGCACAGGCAATAATCAGGAGGACCACATAGTTGATGCAGGTGATGGTGCTGTCATACATGGCCGCCGTATCCGAAGTGAAGGAAGTGCTGGACACATAGTTGCAGCCCAGCAGGATGGTGCTGAGGGTTTCGCGCTGGGTATCGGTCTCACAGGAGGTGACCGCATAGACGGTGTTCCAGGTGGGATCGGTCACCAGGCGGTCGAGGGTCTTTTGGGTGACATAGAGGTAGGCGCCCAGATAGTTCTTGGCCACGCCGGTGAGGGTCAATTCCACCCGGGTGTCGCCGGTGCCCTGGACCCAGAAGGTATCTCCGGCCGAAAGGCCCAGCATCTCGGCGGTCTTTTCGCTGAGAACCACGCTGCCGTCGGTGAAGGGGAGTTCACCGCCAAAGCGGCTCTCCAGGGTAAAGTATTCGGTGAGCTTCTGGGGCGCTTCAGCGGCCACCAGGGTGACGCTCAGCTCGTTGCTGCCGTCCCTGGTGTCCGAAACCGAGACGGTCCGGGTGTAGAAGGTGCCCCAGCTCTCCACCTCATCCCGGCCGGCGAGGGTGTCGGTGAGGCCGCCTTCCAGGTCAAGGGCCTTGTCGCTGGACAGGGAGATGGTCAGGTCGGCCTTCTGAATGGTGCCATACTGGCGGCTGACAATCTCCACGATGGAGTCTTGCAGGCCAAAGCCGATCAGCAGCAGGGCAGTACAGCCTGCCACGCCCAGCACCGTCATATAGAACCGCTTTTTATAGCGGAACAGGTTGCGGGCGGTGGTCTTTTGGGAGAAGCTCATCCGGCGCCAGAGAGGGCCGATCCGCTCCAGGAAAATCCGTTTGCCGGCGGCGGGCGCCCGGGGCAGCAGGAGGGCCGCCGGCTTTTCCCGGAGGGAAACACGGCAGGCGCCCAGGGTGGTGAAGCCCACCACGCTGGTGCTGATGAGGACGCTCATGACGGCCAGGATGGGATAGATCCTGAGCTGGAAGGTGGGCAGATCAAAGACGGTGGAGTAGGCGAACCAGATGACGGCAGGCAGGCCGTAGAAGCCCAGCAGCATGCCCACGATACAGCCCAGCAGTCCGGCGGTGATGCCGTAGACCATGTACTTGGCGGTGATCTCGCGGTCGCTGTAGCCCAGGGCCTTGAAGGTGCCCATCTGGGTCCGGTTCTCCTCCACCATGCGGGTCATGGTGGTGCTGGCCACCAAAGCGGCCACCAGGAAGAAGAAGAGGGGGAAGATCCGGGCGATGGATTCGATCCGGTCGATGTTCTGCTCGAACATAACCATCGAAACCACACTGCCCCGGTCCAGAACGTACCACTCGCCGCTGGTGATGTCGTCCACCTGTTCTTCGGCGTCGTTCAGCTGCTGGCGGGCGTCGGCCAGCTGGGCCTCGGCCTCGGCTTTCTGCTGGGCGAATGCGGCAGCGCCCTCGTTGTACTCGGTCCAGCCTGCATCCAGTTCGGCCCGGGCGGATTCCAGCTGCTTTTCGGCGGCGTCAAAGGAGGTCCAGGCCTCGGCATTGCCGGTGTTCAGGGCCAGCTGTCCCGCCAGAACTTCCAGCTTCATGTTCCGCAGGGCGGCCTCTGCCTCGGTGACCAGCTCCTCGTTGGAGAGGTTGGGGGAGGAGATCAACCCCTGCTGATACATCTGGCGCTTGCCCTCGTCCAGCTGGGCCTGGTAGTCGGCCAGCTGCTGGTAGGTGGAGTCATAGAGGGCCTGGGCCCGGGCCAGCAGATCCCGCAGCTCCACATAGTTTTCGTCGTCGGGCTCGGCCTCATCCAGGGCCGCCTCGGCATTCTGGAGAATGTCCTCGGCATAGCCCAGCATGGGGTCGGCCACGCTTTTCAGGGTGACCAGCTGTTTGATCTGTTCCAGCTGGGCCTCAAAGTCCAGCACCTGGGCCTGGGCGTCCACCAGCTGGTCGGCGCCGCTGGCCATCGAATCAGGCAGGGCGGCCTTCTGGGCTTCCAGCTCGGCCAAACCGCTGGCATACTCGGCCTCTCCCTGGTCCAGCTGGGCTTTGGCGTCATCCAGCTGTTTCTGGCCGTCGGCCAGCTGGGCCTGGGCTTCGGCTTCTTTTTCCTCGAACTCGGCCCGGGCCTCGTCCAGCTGGCTCTGGGCCGCGTCGATCAGGTCCTCCCGCCGCTGGGCAGACTGGTCGGCGCTGATGGCTTCCAGCCGGTCCATGACGGTGTCGACAATCTCCTGGTATTCGTCGGAATAGTTGTCATACTGGTCGGCGCCCGCTGCCTTGATGTAGCAGGAGGCATAATAATCCATGGTCAGACTGCCGTCGGGAACATAGATGGCCATCCCCAGGGCGCCGTTGCCGGCGGTGGTGCTCTCGGTCTCATTGGAGAAGTAGAGGGGATCTTTTACAAATCCCACCACCGTCAGGGTGTCGGTCTGGATATCCGATGTCCCCGCCAGGGTGATGGTGTCCCCCTGACGGATGCTGGACGCGGCGCCGGGGTCCAGAACCTGGACCACACACTCGCCGGCTTCCTCCGGCATCCGGCCTTCTTCCAGAACCAGGCGGTTCAGGGTGGCTTTGTCCTCGAGGGTGGGGTAGACCGGCAGCTGCTGGACCCGCACCGCCAGGGTGTTGCCCCCGCGGTAGCTGCCCTCGCAGTCCACCGATTTGACCGGCATGACGGCCTCGACGCCTTCGACGGCGGAGATGGCGTCAATGTCCTTGTCGCTGAGGCCCAGGGTGGATACCACCCGAATGTCGAATACATTCTGCTGGCTGTACCAGGTCTGACCGGCCCGGCGCATGCCGGGGGCAACGCTGAGCAGGCCCGACAACATCATGACCCCCAGCAGGACGATCCCGAATACCGAGGCAAAGCGGCTTTTGCTGGCGGAAAGTTCCCGCCACATGTTTTTGCGATAGGTCTTTTTCACGTTGGCTCACCACTCGATCTCTTCCACCGGGACAGGGTGCTCGTTCACCTCGTTGGAGATGATCTGGCCGCTTCGCACCTGCACGATCCGGTCGGCCATACCGGTCAGAGCTGTGTTGTGGGTGATGACGATGACGGTCCGGCCGGTCTTGCGGCAGGTGTCCTGCAGCAGGGCCAGCACCGACTTGCCGGTTTTGTAGTCCAGCGCGCCGGTGGGCTCGTCACACAGGAGAATCTTGGGATTTTTGGCCAGGGCCCGGGCGATGGCCACCCGCTGCTGTTCGCCGCCCGACAGCTGGGCCGGGAAATTGTTCAGCCGCTGGCCCAGGCCCACGCTTTGCAGGGTCTCGGTGGGGTTCAGCGGATTGCGACAGATCTCGATGGCGAGCTCCACGTTTTCCAGGGCGGTGAGGTTCTGCACCAGGTTGTAGAACTGGAACACAAACCCCACGTCGTACCGGCGGTAGGCGGTGAGCTCCTTTTCGTTGAAGCGGCTGACTTCGGCGCCGTCCAGCACAATGCGCCCCTCGTCACAGCGGTCCATGCCGCCCAACATGTTCAGCAAGGTGGTCTTGCCGGCGCCGGAAGGGCCCACAATGACGCAGAATTCCCCCTTGTTGACATGAAAGGTCATGTGATCGGCTGCGGCGACCCGGACATCGCCGGTCTGGTAGTATTTCGACACATCCGAAAAACTGACAAAAGGATCCATGGATACCACCTTCGCTTTCCGTATTTTTGGCGCCCGAAGGGCGCTTTTCTTTTCCTA
>CALWZL010000079.1 GCA_944385995.1 uncultured Faecalibacterium sp. | reverse complement strand
GCGCTGCAGGACAAGGCACCTGACTGATGATGGTTCTTCTGGGCTGGATCTGTAGGATTTTGGTCGTTTTGCACCTTGACAAATTCCCCTGCCGGGGCCATGATAAAGGGGTATTTGGTATGATTTGAGAGAGGAGTCTGTGGAATTGTGTGAAAACAGAAAACGGTAAAATCGTGCTGCGGGGCGAGATCATGCTGGCCATCAGCGTGGTGATGAACGCCCTGGGCGTGCTGCTGATGCTCCATTCCGGGTCGGGCATCTCGGCCATTTCCAGCGTGCCCTACGCCATGAACCTGGTTCTCCCCCAGCTGACCCTGGGCACCTGGACCTATCTGTTCCAGGGCGCCCTGGTGCTGGTATTGATGGTGATGAGCCGCCGGTTTGTCCCCGAATATCTGTTCAGCTTTGTGGTGGGCTTCGCCTTCGGCGAGATGATGGATGTCTGGCAGCCCTTTGTGGACCTGCTGCCCCAGACCCTGCCTTTGCAGGTGCTGTACTTTGCGGCCAGCTATGTCATCATCTCCTTCGGCATCGCCCTGGCCAACCGTTCCCAGCTGCCCATCACCCCCACCGACCTGTTCCCCCGGGATCTGTCCGCCCTGGCCCATATCCCCTACGCCCGGGTCAAGATCGGCTTTGACGTGGCCTGCCTGGCCGCCACCCTGATTTTGACCCTGGTGTTCCTGGGCCACATCCAGGGCCTGGGCATCGGCACCGTGGTGGCTGCCTTCACCATGGGCAAGGGCATCGCCCTGGCCGGGGAGCTGTACGACAAACACTTTGTCTTTCGCTCTTTCCTGACCCCCAGCCGCGCCCACTGATCCCCCTTCCCGTCCGAACAGCCAAACAGCCCGGGAACCGAAGTTCCCGGGCTGTTTTTTGCGTTTTGGGGACGGGGCCGTCAGGAGGCCATCCCCGAAAGGGCGGCCATTTTCCGGCCGGCCAGGTGCTGGAACAGGGCCATGACCCGGCCCACGCCCACCACTGCCACCACGGTGCCGATGCCGACGCCCACCACCCGGCCCGCCAGCGCGAGGCCCAGCAGGATGGTCAGGGTGATGTTGGCCAGGTCAAAGCCGTTTTTGGTCAGGCCGATGGGCTTGCGGAGCCAGTCGGCAATGGCCTGCACAATGCCGTCGCCGGGGTTGGGGACGATCCGCATCGAAAGGGACATGGACGCGCCGACGCCGGTGCAGAGGATGGCCAGGACCAAAACCGCCAGCCGCACCGGCAGGTTTTCCCGCCAGCTGGCCGCGCCGGCCGCGACATCCGGCACCAGGGCCCCGAACAGGTTCAGAAACCGGGTGAACACCAGGCTGAGGGGAATCTGAAGCAGGTCCATCACCAGAACCATCCTGCTTCCCTGCCGGTCCCTGTCCCCCTTTCGGAGGCTGTGGAGCACCAGCTCCACCACCACGAACAGGCTGTACTGGGCCATGGTGACATTCCCGAAGTTGAGCCCGAAGATCTGGGACACACTGTAGGACACCGAGATGATGGGCGACACACCCAGCCCGGCCTTGGTGTTGAGGGTCAGGCCCATGGCCAGAATCAAAAGTCCCGCCAGGTAAAAGCACACCCGGCAATAACGCTCTCTTTTCACAAAATCCTTCCTTTGACATCTCTGAATGAACCAACGCATTCTATTTATTGTATGATACCCTCCGGGTGCGGTTCTGTCAACCGGCGTCCGGCCCTCTCTGCCCGGGACGGCGAAAAGCCGGAGGCTTGCGGCCTTCGGCTTTTCGTGTGCTGGGGGTAGAATGATTGCAGGAAAATGGGAATAGGCAAATGAGAAATCAGCGCATGGGGAAGATCAGCACGGCCCCGGCGGTCAGGGCCAGCAGGCGGATGAAGTACTGGGGAATGGTGAACTTCCAGAACTCGCCGATCTTGTAGTTGCCGGCGCCCATAATCATGGCGGGCATGCCGTCGATGGGCAGGAAGTGTCCGCACCAGCCCGAGATGACGATGGCGGCTGCCGCTGCGGTGGGGTCGAGGCCCAGGTTGAGGCAGGTGGCGATGGCCATGGGGGCAAAGACGTAGACGGTGCCGATGGTGGAACCGGTGAGGGTGGCCAGGACACTGGTCAGGATGCAGAACACAAAGATCAGGATGAAGGGGTTGACGTTGTCGCCCAGCATGCCGGCGACGGTCTCGCCCACCAGGTTGGTCAGACCGGTGTTGCCCAGGGCGTCGGCGATACCAATGACGCCGGCGCTCATCAGGATGATGGGAGCGCTGATGGCATTGCGGATCTCGTTGAAGTCCATGATGCCGAAGATCAGCAGGCCGGCCACGGCCAGGCCGGTGATGGCGTAGCCCGCATCACCGATGGTGCTCTGGAGAATCATGCCGACGACGGCCACCACAAAGCAGATGTAGGTGATGATTTCCTTGTTCTTGGAGAGGGTGACCTCGTGGTTGTCGGCGGCGGTCTCCTGGGCCGCGGCGATGGGGTGGTCGGGCATGATCTTGTAGGCCAGCAGGCACCAGACCAGGAAGCCCAGCGACAGGGCCAGGTTGACGAACGAGAACTTGACCAGGTCGACCTCAGCGACGGCGCCGGCGCTCTGCAAGACCGCGATCACGATGCCGTACTGCAATGCCGTATTGAAGGGCAGCAGCGGATGGTTGGCCGCAAAGCCGGCGGGCATCAGGACCTTGGAGGGGGGCAGGCTCTTGCTGTAGGGCAGGTTGGACAGCAGGCCGATCACCAGGACGTAGTAGGCAGTGGAGCCCGTGCCGAACAGGCTGCAGCCCAGCATGACGATGAGGATCAGCAGGATATACGCTGCAAAGCCGCCTTTGCTGGCCATCTTGAAGATGGCGTCCTTGAACTTCACAATGAAGCTGGTCTTTTGCAGCGCCGCAATGATCGCCATGAACGAGGCGAGCATCACGATGGTGGAGTTGGAGAAGCCGCCGAATGCAGTCTTGATGTCGGTCACGCCAAAGACGACCAACAGCAGCAGGGCCAGCAGGGGCGGCGCGCCGAAGGGCAGCTTGTCCAGCATGATGAGGATAATCATGAAGACAGTCACAGCCAGGGCGATAATCATGGGTGTTGTCATTTGGATTTTGCCTCCTTCTTTTCAAACCTCTTTCCGCGTTGTGCATTTCGGCATCCTGCACAGTTCGGTTTGATCTTGTGCCTAAATTATATCGGAAACAGACCAGTTTCACAACGGCGCGCCCCTCCAAACCCGTTTCATTCCCGAACATTCTGCAAAATTCGCCCGCATTTCCCGATTTCGTCGTGTTTCTGTTTGAAACATTTGCAGTTCCGCGCATATTTAACGGCTTTTGGCGTTTCAATGCGCAACATTTTGGACAGTTGTGACAAAATTCACAAACATTCCCTTCTCCCCCGCCCGGCGGAGCTGCAAAAAAAGCCCGGACCATACGGCAGGAAGTATGGTCCGGGCCGACACCGGGAAAGCGGGGCTTCCCGGCATGGGGAGATGGTTATTGTTTTTTGCGGCCGTTGGCCATCCGAATGGCGTAGTCAATGGCATTGACCAGGCTCAGCTCGTTGCTGGTGCCCTTGCCGGCCAGTGCAAAGCCGGTGCCGTGGTCCACGCTGGTGCGGATGATGGGCAGGCCCAGGGTGACGTTGACGCCCTCCACGGCCTTCCACGCCTGCTTTTCCCGGTCGTAGACAAAGCCCACGGTCTTGAGGGGGATGTGGCCCTGGTCGTGGTACATGCAGACCACGATGTCGTACCAGCCGCCCAGCGCCTCGCTGAACACGCTGTCGGGCGGGATGGGTCCGATGGCGTTGATGCCCTCGGCCTTGGCGGCCTCCACCGCCGGCTTGATCTCCTGGATCTCCTCGGTGCCGAACAGGCCATTTTCGCCGCAGTGGGGGTTCAGGCCGGCCACCGCCACTTTCGGCTCGGCAATCCCCATGTCCTTGCAGGCCTGGTTGGCGATCTCGATGACCTCCAGCACCCGGGCCTTCTTGACCCGGTCGCAGGCCTCCCGCAGGGAGCAGTGGGTGGACACATGGACCACCCGCAAATCGTGGTGGGCCAGCATCATGGTGTATTTCTTGGTGTGGGTGTAGGTGGCGTAGATTTCGGTGTGGCCGTCAAAGTGGGTGTATCCGTCCGACTTTGCGCCGCCGTCGGCCTCCAGGGCCTTGTTCATGGCCTCCTTGTTGAGGGCGTTGGTGCAGGTGGCGTCCACTTCCCCGGCCATGGCCAGCTCGATGACCTTTTTGACGCACTGGAAGGCCGCGTTGCCGCCCTCCACGCTCACCTTGCCCAGCTCAAACTTGCTGACATCGGCAATCAGGTCCATGTGCAGCACGTCGATGGTGCCGGGGGTGAACAGGGCGTCGCTGACCTTTTCACAGCGGTGAATCTGGATGTCGGGCCGGCCTACGAAACCTTTGGCCTGCTCCAGCATCTTGGCGTCGCCCACCACGATGGGGCGGCAGCGGTCATAGATATCCGCATGGGCCAGCGCCTTGATGGTGATCTCGGGGCCGTTGCCGGCGGGATCGCCCATGGTAATGCCAACAATGGGTTTTGTCATATCCTATCTCTCCATTTTTGCAATCTT
>CALWZL010000078.1 GCA_944385995.1 uncultured Faecalibacterium sp. | reverse complement strand
GGATGAATGCCTCCTTTGGCAACGCCTTTTGGATGGCGGCGCTCTCCGAGCTGGCCCTCACCCTCTTTCTGCTGGCCTTCGGCGCCACCCAGGAAATGCTGGACCTGGGCGTCACCGGCCTGCGCACCAACTTCTGCATCACCCCCATCCTGGGCTTTGTGATGCTGGCCACCACCTTTTTCCAGTCCATCGCCAAGCCCATCCCCTTCATCGTCATCACCTTTTTGCGTCAGATTCTGTTTTTGATTCCTTTCATCTGCCTGTTCCCCCTGGTCTGGGGCATCAACGGCATCTTCATGGCCCAGCCCGTCAGCGACGCCCTGGCCCTGGTGCTGTCGGCCTTCCTGGTGTGGCGGGAACAGCGGCTGCTCTACCGGACCCAGCCGGAGGGCTGAGCCCCTGCAAACGCAAAAACCGGACCAGTGCCTCGGTGCACCGGTCCGGTTTTCGCTTTTGGTCCGATCTATGGTCGCTTGGGATGATGTCAGGAGAAATCAGCGCTTGAGCACCCAGCACTCATAGGGGCGCAGGCTGGCGCGGCTGGCGCTGGCGGGATAGTTGCCCAGCAGCAGGCCGGCCTCGGCCCAGCCTGCGGGCAGGGTGACGGGGGCGTCGCGGCCGGTCAGGTTGCAGACCACCAGCACTTCGCTGTCCTCGTCCCACCGGCGGTAGGCCAGCAGGTCGGGGTCGTCCCTGTACAGGAATTCGATTTGGCCCCCGCTGATGACCTTTTCCTGTTTGCGCAGGGCCACCAGCTGTTTGTAGTAGCTGAAAATCGAGTCGGGGTCGCCCACCTGGGCGGCGGCGTTGATGGTCCGGTAGTTGGACACCTCTTCCAGCCAGGGGGTGCCGGTGGTGAAGCCGGCGTGGGCGGTGGCATCCCACTGCATGGGGGTGCGGCCGTTGTCCCGGCTCCGCTGGGCCAGAATCTCCAGGGCCTCGGCGGCGGTCTTGCCCTGCTGCTGGAGAATCTGGTAGTAGTTCAGGCTCTCCACGTCCCGGTACTGGTCGATGGAGGTGTAATGGGCGTTGGTCATCCCGATTTCCTCGCCCTGGAAGATGTAGGGGGTGCCCCGCATCATGTGGGTGGCGGTGCCCAGCATCTTGGCGCTCTCCTTCCAGTACCGGCCCTCGTCGCCAAAGCGGCTGACAGCCCGGGGCTGGTCGTGGTTGCACCAGAAGAGGGCATTCCAGCCGTGGCCCGCCTGCATCCCCTCCTGCCAGAGGGTGAACAGGTTTTTCAGGGCCATCCGGTCGGGAGGCATCAGGGACCACTTGTCCCCGTTCTTGTAGTCCACCTTCAGGTGGTGGAAGCTGAAACTCATGGTCAGCTCGTGGTTGGCGGGGTTGGTGTAGCCGATGCAGTTCTCCAGGCTGGTGGAGGACATCTCCCCCACCGTAATCATCCCGTCGATGCCGCCGGCGGCCACCAGTTCCTGCAAATACCGGTGGACGTTCCGGCCGTCGGTGTAGAAGCGGCGGCCGTCGCCCTGGTGGTCGTCCTCAAAGACTTCCGGCTTGGAAATCAGGTTGACCACGTCGAAGCGGAACCCCTTGATCCCCTTCTCCTTCCAGAACCGGAGAATATCGGCCAGCTCGGCCCGGACTTCCGGGTTTTCCCAGTTCAGGTCGGCCTGGCTCACGTCGAACAGGTGGAGATACCATTTGCCCAGGCCGGGCAGGTATTCCCAGGCCGGCCCGCCGAACTTGGACACCCAGTTGGTGGGGATTTTGTCGGGGGTGCCGTCCTTGAAGATGTAGTAATCCTGGTACTTTTTGTCGCCGGCCAGGGCCTTCTGGAACCATTCATGCTCGGTGGAGGTGTGGTTGAACACCATGTCCAGCATCAGGCCGATGCCCCGCTTGTCGGCTTCCCGGATCAGGGTTTCCAGGTCGGCCATGGTGCCGAACCGGGGGTCTACCGCCCGGTAGTCCGCCACGTCATAGCCGTTGTCCCGCTGGGGCGAGGGGAAAAAGGGGGTCAGCCAGAGGTAATCCACCCCCAGGTCTTGCAGGTAGTCCAGTTTGGCGGTGACGCCGGGCAGGTCGCCCAGGCCGTCGCCGTTGGAATCACAAAAGGACTTGGGGTAAATCTGATAGACCACTTTGTCTTGGAAGTTTGCCATAGTGTGCACCTTCTTCTTATCATTCATCCTGTCCGCCCGCAGGGGCGGGCCGGAAATGGCTGTGGAATTACTGCACGTGCTTCTTCTTGCCGATGATGACGGTCAGCACAAAGGGAACCACCAGAGCGATCAGCATGCACAGAGCGAAGGAGAGCATGTACTGGGGCTGGATGGACAGAATTCCCGGCAGGCCGCCCACGCCGATGGCATTGGCGGTGGTGGAGGTGGCGGTGCAGACGATGCCGGCGATGGCCGAACCGATCATACCGCACAGGAAGGGGAAGTTGAGCTTGAGGTTGACGCCGAAGATGGCGGGCTCGGTGACGCCCAGGTAGCAGGAGATGCAGGCGGGGACGTTGACTTCCTGGGCGTCGGCATTCTTGCGCTGGAGGTAGATGACGCCGAGAACGGCGGAGCCCTGGGCGATGTTGGACAGGGCGATCATGGGCCACAGCATGGTGCCGCCGAAATCAGCGATCAGCTGCAAATCGATGGCGTTGGACATGTGGTGCAGGCCGGTGATGACCAGCGGTGCATAGACAAAGCCGAAGATGGCGCCGAACACCACGCGGAAGGAGCCGGAAATGCCGGCGTAGACCACCGAGGAGATGGCGGAGCCGATGGCCCAGCCGATGGGGCCCAGCACGAAGTGGGCGGCCATGACGGCCAGCACCAGGCTGCAGAAGGGCACCACGATCATGGAGACGACGGAGGGGCAGATTTTGCGGAAGAATTTTTCCAGATACACCAGGGTGAAGGCGGCCAGAACGGCGGGAA
The DNA here is from genome assembly GCA_944385995.1 of uncultured Faecalibacterium sp. Classification (GTDB taxonomy): domain Bacteria; phylum Bacillota; class Clostridia; order Oscillospirales; family Ruminococcaceae; genus Faecalibacterium. Next base: position 1,794 of record CALWZL010000078.1, on the reverse strand, counting down.
TCACCTGGGCCTGGTAGCCGATCATGTTGACCTGGACAAAGCCGAAGTCCCACTTGGGGATGTCGGCGGCGGCGGTGGTGGCCACCGAGTAGGCGTTGAGCAGCTGGCCCGACACCAGGGTCAGGCCCAGGATGATGCCCAGAATCTGGGTGGTGCCCATCTTCTTGGTCACAGACCAGCAGATGCCCACCGGCAGCATGTGGAACACCGCCTCGCCGATCAGCCACAGGAAGCTGTCCACGCCGCTCCAGAACTGGCTGATGTCGCACAGGGTCTTGGTGCCGTCCTCAAACAGGTACAGGCTGTCGATGCAGTTGCGGAAGCCCAGAATCAGACCGCCGGTGATGATGGCGGGAATCAGGGGCGCGAAGATCTCGGCCAGGGCGGTCATGATCTTTTGCAGCCGGTTCTGGTTCTGCTTGGCGGCGCTCTTGACCGCCTCTTTCGAGACGCCCTCGATGCCCGACACCGCCACAAAGTCATTGTAGAAGTCGGACACCGTGTTGCCGATGATGACCTGGAACTGACCCGCCTGGGTAAAGGTTCCCTTGGCCGACTTGATCTTCTCAATCCGCGGCACATCCGCCTTGGCCGGGTCGTTCAGAACGAACCGCATCCGGGTGACGCAGTGAGACACCGCCGCGATGTTCTCTTTGCCGCCGACGGCCGCCAGCAGCTCTTTTGCGTCCTCTTGGTACTTGCCCATGGAACATCCTCCTTTTGTTCCCGACATGTTCAGAGTTGTTGAACATGTTCAGATATGTTTTTCACTGAGGCAAGTATAGCACCCTTGCACGAAAAGTCAACGGAAGAAGTGCAAAAACAGCGTGATACCAGATATTTTCAGAGCATGGCACAAACAAGACCCTTGCAATTTGGAAGGATTCACTGTATAATGGGTTCAAACATCTGAACAGGTTGCAAACATTTGAACATGTGGGGAGGCCATTTTCATGCCCAAGGCAAAGTACGAAGGAATCTACCGCAGCATCAAACAGAAGATCGAAGCCCAGGATTATCCCTATCAGTCCCTCCTGCCGGCTGAAAGCGTCCTGATTCAGGAATACAGCTGTGCCCGCAACACCCTGCGGCGGGCCCTGGCTGACCTGACGGGGGACGGCTATCTCCAGCCCATCCAGGGCAAGGGGGTTCGGGTGATCTATCGTCCGGTGGGCAAGACCGCCTTTCTGATGGGGGTCATCGAGAGTTTTCAGGAGACCGCCGCCCGCAACCATCTGCGGACGGTGACCCGGGTGGTCAGCTTCGAGCCCATCACCGCCGACGAGCGCCTGGCCTCCCAGAGCGGTTTTATGGTGGGAGAACCGCTCTGGGCCATCGAGCGGGTCCGGTATCTGGGGGGCAAAGCCCTGATTCTGGACTGCAATTATTTTTCCCAGGCCATGATTCCCGGCCTGACCGCCGAGATCGCGGCCCACTCCATCTACGAATACATCGAGAAGGTCCTCAAGCTGCGGATCACCACCACCAAGCGCCGGGTGACCATGGAGCGGGCCACCACCCGGGACCGGGAATTGCTGGACCTGGAGGGCTTCGACGGGGTGGTGGTGGTGTCCAGCCTCACCTTTGACGCCGACGGGCTGTTGTTTGAGTACACCCAGTCCCGCCACCAGGCCGACTCCTTCTGTTTCGAGGACACCGCCACCCGCCGGCGGCAGGCGGTCCAGGAGGGGTGACATCCCCTGTCCCTTTGTGACAAGAGGAAGTCGCGGCGTTCAAAAGCCTAAAAAACACAGTCATGCCTGCCCATGAAAACTGCAACGTTCTCCAAATGGC
>CALWZL010000077.1 GCA_944385995.1 uncultured Faecalibacterium sp. | reverse complement strand
GCGGCCACCACGGGGAACACCTTGATGCCGGCTTCCTTCCAGGCGGGGACGAACTTGCCGGGGTTGCCGGCGCCGGTGGTGACCACCTGGACGCCTTCCTCGACGACCACCTTGGCCAGGTCCTCGATGTGGGGGTTCATCAGCATCAGGTTGACGCCGAAGGGCTTGTCGGTGGCAGCCTTGGCGATGCGGATCTCCTTGCGGAGGGTCTCGCCGTCCATGCCGCCCGAACCAATCAGGCCCAGGGCGCCGGCGTTGGCGACAGCAGCGGCAAAAGCGCCGGTGGCAATGTTGGCCATGCCGCCCTGAATGATCGGGAACTCAGTCCCCAGAAGCTCATTGATCTTCATATTAACCAAACTCCTTTTCTTATCGTTGGGCGTCAGGCTACTTATGCAAGTTGAAGCAGAGCGCCGGCCCAGGTCAGTCCGCCGCCGAAGCCCGCGCACAGGACCTTCTGGCCACTGTGCAGCCGGCCCGAACGGACCAGCTCATCCAGCAGGATGGGGACGCTGGCAGCGGAGGTATTGCCGGTATGGGCAATGTTGCCGGCGCATTTTTCGGGGTCCAGCTTGAGCTTCTTGATGGCGAAATCAAGAATCCGCTGGTTGGCCTGGTGGAACACAAAGTGATCCACTTCATCCAGGCCGATGCCGGCCTTGGCGGCCACCTCTTTGGCACAGCGGGGCAGGACCTCGACTGCAAAGCGGAAAACCTCTTTGCCGTCCATGTGGATATAGGAAGGGGCGCCTGTGTTGACGCCGGGAATCATCAGAACCTGGCGGTTGCCGCGGCTGCCCATGACGGCGGACAGGGAGGGATAATCCTCCCGCCATTCCACCACGGCGGCGCCGGCGCCGTCCCCGAACAGCACGCAGGTGCTGCGGTCGGTGAAGTCGGTGATCCGGCTCAGCACCTCGCAGCCGATGACCAGGGCGTACTTGCGCACGCTGGCGGCCAGCAGGCATTCGGCGGTGTGCAGGCCGTAGACAAAGCCGGCACAGGCGGCGTTCAGGTCAAAGCAGACGGTGTCCTCGGGCATTCCCAGCTCCTTTTGGAGGACACAGGCGGTGGAGGGGGTCAGGGTGTCCTGGGTCAAAGTGGCCACCAGGCACACGCCGATCTGTTCGGCGCCGATGCCGGCGCTTTCCAGGGCGCGGCGGGCGGCGGCGGTGCACAGGCCCAGGTGATTCTCCTCCCCGGTGCAGTAGTGCCGGCTGGAAATGCCGGTGCGGGTGGAAATCCATTCGTCGCTGGTATCCACCTTTTTCTCCAGGTCGAAGTTGGTCACTTCCTGGACAGGCAGGGCGGAACCGGTGCCCACCAGCTTGATTCCACTCATAGGCGCTCCTTTCTCAGGGCGTTGGCGCCCATCATGCGGAATTTCTTGTACCGGGCCGCGGCCAGGGCGGCGCCGCTCAGCTTGGACAGGCTGGCCAGCTCCTTGGCCAGCACCTCATCCAGAGCGCGGTAGACGGCCTGGGGGTCGGTGTGGGCGCCCCCTTCCGGCTCGGGGATGATCCCGTCGATCACCTTCAGTTCCAGCAGGTCGGCGGCGGTCAGCTTCATGACCTCGCAGGCCTCATTGCTGCGGGAGGCATCCTTCCAGAGGATGGCGGCGAATCCCTCGGGGGAAAGCACCGAATAGACGGCGTTTTCCAGCATCAGGACCCGGTTGCCGACGCCCAGTGCCAGGGCGCCGCCGCTGCCGCCCTCGCCGGTGACCACCGAGATCACCGGGACGGTCAGACGGCTGGACAGCGCCAGGGTGGAGGCGATGGCCTCGCCCTGGCCGTGGGCCTCGGCCTCCAGGCCGGGGTAAGCGCCCGCGGTATCGATGAAGGTGACGATGGGGCGGCGGAACTTCTCGGCCTGGAGCATCAGGCGCTGGGCCTTGCGGTAGCCCTCGGGGGAGGGCATGCCGAAGTGGTAGGCCACATGCTCTTCCAGGGTGCGGCCCTTGCGGTGGCCGATGACGGTCACCGGCTTGCCGTGGAACAGGCCCACGCCGCCGTAGATGGCGCCGTCGTCCATGCAGGTGCGGTCGCCCCGCTGCTCGAAGAAATCGGTGAACAGGGCGGAAACGAAATCAGGGGTGCCGGGCCGGTCGGCGTGACGGGCCAGCGCCACCCGCTGGGCAGCAGTCAGATCATTTGACACGCGCGTCGCCTCCTTTCCCATGGAGTTTGAGCAGACGGATCAGGGTATTGCGGAGCCGGGCCCGGGGGACGATGGCGTCCAGGAAGCCGTGCTCCAGCAGATACTCGGCGGTCTGGAAGCCCTCGGGGAGCTTCTCGCCGATGGTCTGCTCGATGACCCGGGGACCGGCAAAGCCGATCAGGGCCCCGGGTTCTGCCAGCATGATATCCCCCAGGCTGGCAAAGCTGGCGGTGACGCCGCCGGTGGTGGGATGGGTCATCACCGAGATGTACAGGCCGCCGTGCTCCGAAAACCGCTGGATGGCGGCGGAAGTCTTGGCCATCTGCATCAGGGAGAGAATGCCCTCCTGCATCCGGGCGCCGCCGCTGGCCGAAAAGAGGATCAGGGGCAGCTTGTTTTTGTCGGCGTATTCCACCAGGCGGGTGACCTTCTCACCCAGGGCAGCGCTCATGCTGCCCATAAAGAACCGGCTGTCCAGGACGCCGGCGGCCACCCGGGTGCCGTCGATCCGGCCCACGGCGGTGACCACTGCCTCCCCCAGGCCGGTGCGGCGGCGTGCGCCGTCCAGCTTGGCCTCGTAGCCGGGGAAATCCAGGGGGTCGTTGGAAATCAAATCTGCGTCCAGCTCCTTGAAGCTGCCCTCATCCAGAATCAGGCTCAGCCGGTAATAGGCGCCGATGGGGTGATGGTAGCCGCACAGGGGGCAGACGTAACGGTTTTTCACCAGTTCGCGGCGGAGCACCATCTGGCCGCAGGACGGGCATTCCTCCTCGGTGTTGGCGGGGACGATGGTGCCCGAATCCCGCAGAGCCTTGAGGCTCAGCAGCTTGTGGCGGCGGCGGGCAAATACAGTGCTCATGCTTTGCCCTCCTCATCGCCGGTCTGGCTCCACTTCAGCAGGGTGTCCAGGTTTTCATCCAGGAACGCGGTGGTGAAGGTGCCCCGGACGAACTCGGGGTGATAGAGGATCTGATGGAGCAGGTCGGCGTTGTTGGCCGGGCCCTCGATGATCATTTCCTCCAGCACCCGGCGCATCCGGCGGATGGCTTCCAGACGGGTGGGCGCCCAGACAATGAGCTTGGCCATCAGGGAGTCATAGTAGGGCGGCAGGGTGCAGCCGGTGTACAGGCCGGTATCCACCCGGACGCCGCAGCCGCCGGGCAGATGCAGAAAGTCGATCTTGCCGGGGCAGGGCTGGAAGTTCTTGGCCGGGTCCTCGGCGTTGATGCGGCACTCGATGGCGTGGCCCCGCAGCACGATCTCGTCCTGGGTGTGGGACAGAGGCAGGCCGGCGGCAATCCGAATCTGTTCCCGCACCAGGTCCATCCCGGTGACAAACTCGGTGATGGGGTGCTCCACCTGGATGCGGGTATTCATCTCGATGAAATAGAAGTGGCCTTCCTGATCCAGAACAAACTCGATGGTGCCGGCGTTCTCGTAGTGGGCGGCCTTGGCGGCTGCCACGGCGGCGGCGCCCATCTGTTCCCGCAGTTCGGGGGTCAGGGCCTTGGAGGGGGCTTCCTCCAGCATCTTCTGATTCCGGCGCTGGATGGAGCAGTCACGGTCCCCCAGCTGGATCACGTTGCCGGCCTTGTCGGCCAGGATCTGGAACTCGATGTGCTTGGGGTTGAGGATCAGCTTTTCCAGGTACATCTCGCCGCTGCCAAAGCAGGCCACCGACTCGCTGCGGGCCTCCTCAAAGAGGGGGATCAGCTGGTCGGGGTCAAAGACCCGGCGCATGCCCCGGCCGCCGCCGCCGGCGGAGGCCTTAATCAGGACGGGATAGCCGATCCGGTCGGCGATCTCCTTGGCCTGCTGGGCGGTCTCGACGGCGCCGTCCGAACCGGGCACCACCGGCACCCCCGCCTGCTGCATCAGCTTGCGGGCGGAAGCCTTGTTGCCCATGGCGCGGATCACGTCCCCGGAAGGTCCGATGAAGGCGATCCCCGCCTCGGCGCAGGCGTCGGCGAACTGGTCATTCTCACTCAAAAAGCCGTAGCCGGGATGAATGGCGTCGCAGCCGGCGGCCTTGGCCACCGTCAGGATGGCATTCATGTTCAGGTAGCTGTCGGCGGCCCGGGCCGGGCCGATGCAATAGGCCTGCTCGGCCAGCTGCACATGGAGGGCCTCGGCGTCGGCGGCGGAGTAGACCACCACCGGCTCGATGTCCAGCTCACGGCAGGCGCGGAGAATCCGCAGGGCAATCTCGCCGCGGTTGGCGATCAAAACGCGCTTGAACATTTCCTCACCCTTCCCGGTAGCGGATCAGGGCATCGCCGAAGGACACTAGGGCGCCGTCCTCCTGCAGGACAGCCTCAATGACGCAGTCGCACGGAGCCTTGACCTCGCTCATCATCTTCATTGCCTCCATGAGGCAGACGGTCTGCCCCTTCTGCACCTTGTCGCCGGGCTGAACAAAGGGCGGCTGATCGGGTGCGGGGGCGACATAAAATGTACCTACCACGGGGGCAGTGATGCACTTGCCCTCCTCGGCGGGGGCGGCGGGAGCGGGTGCGGGAGCCGGTGCAGCAGGGGCCGCAGCAGGTGCGGCGGG
>CALWZL010000076.1 GCA_944385995.1 uncultured Faecalibacterium sp. | reverse complement strand
ATCTTCTTCAGCATACGCTGCTGATGAAAGAGAAAACAACATTGTTAGAGATAGCAATACAGCCAAAGCTCTTTTCAAATAGTATAGTAGTAGTGAAATGGCTGCTTGCTCTTTGCTCCATTGGAATCTCCCCCTTTCAGATATAATGAACCGGTACTAACTACAATAAGTATAACAAATTCAAGGAATGATTGCAACCGTCACTTTGTATAAAATATCAAAAACATTTCCTATATTACGCAGATTTTACAAATCTTATGAATTACTCTTGCGTCCCTCGCGGACGGCACGGCGGAAGGCGAAGAAGCCCAGCAGGATCAGCGGCGCGATGACCATGACGCCGGTGGACGTGCTGCCCGAAAGCTGGGTCAGGGCGCTGACCAGGAAGGTGCCCACAAAGGACGCCCCCTTGCCGCAGATGTCCAGCAGGCCGTAGTATTCGCCCGACTTTTCGGGGGGGATGATCTTGCCGAAGTAGGACCGGGACAAAGACTGGATGCCGCCCTGGAACATGCCCACGCAGACGGCCAGAATCCAGAACTGGGCCTGGGTCCGCAGGAAGATGGCGTAGGCGGCGATCCCCACATAGGCCAGAATCCCCAGGGACACCAGGAAGGCGGTGTCCACCCGGCGGGACAGCCAGCCGAACAGCAGCGCAAAGGGAAAGGCCACAATCTGGGTCACCAGCAGCGCCAGCAGCAGGCCGGTGCTGTCCAGGCCCAGGGCCTGGCCGTAGGCGGTGGCCATGTCGATGATGGTATAGACGCCGTCGATGTAGAGGAAAAAGGCGATCAAAAACCAGAACACCTGTTTGTTGCCCCGAATCTCCCGGAAGGTCTCCCCCAGCCGGCGGAAGGCGCCGGCCACCAGATGACCCTCGCCCCGGACGCTGTATCTCTGCCGGTAGCTGCCCAGCAGGGGCAGGGTGCAGCACAGCCACCAGGCGGCATTCAGCAGAAAGGCGGCCAGCATGGCGGTGCTGAGGGTCAGCCCGACGGCCTCATACCCCAGCACCAGCACCAGGCTCACCACAAAGGGGATGCAGCTGCCGGCATAGCCGAAGGCGTACCCCACCGCCGACACCTTGTCCATCCGCTCGGGGGTGGTGACATCGGTGAGCATCGAGTCATAAAAGACCAGGCTGGCGCTGTAGCCGATCTTGGCGATGATGAAGCAGCCCAGAAACCACACCCAGGACTGCACCGCCCCCATGACGGCGCAGCCGATGACCCCCACCGCCACGCAGAGGGTAAAGAGCCTTTTTTTCATCCCCGGCAGGTCGGCGATGGCCCCCAAGGTGGGGCCCAGGATGGCCACCACCACCGTCACAAAGGAGGCCGCATACCCCCAGAAGGCCAGGTATTCGGCGTCGGTCAGGCCCGCCGATTCGGCCAGGCCGTTGAAATAGATGGGCAGAATGGTGGAAATCAGCAGGGTAAAGGCTGAGTTGCCCACATCGTAGAGGACCCACCGCTTTTCCAGATGGGTCATCTTGTCATTTTGTTCCATAGGTACACCCCTTCACTGCGCCCCGGAGGGCGGATTGGCATTCCGATGCCTCCAGTATACCACGGCTTTGTAAAATCCGCGGCCTGTTTTATGCAAAATCCAAGGCTATGATAGCACAGAACTGCCCCCCGCGCAAGAAACATCTGTGCATCTGCCGGCCTGACCCTTGCATTCCGGCGCGGATTATGGTAAAATAGCTCCATGCTCACAGCCCCGGCTGTGAGGACCAGGTCGGACAGCGCCTTGCTGCGCGGTTCGGCATACGGATGCGGGCCCTGTACGACTGGGCCGCTGTGAACCAGGTCAGGTGGGGAACCAAGCAGCCTTAAGCGGCGTGCACGGTGCGTTTCAGCCAGCCTGCATTCGTATGCCGAGCTTCGCAAGGCGGGGGAAGATTCCCCCGCAGCGCTGTCCGCTTTTTTTATCTGCAATGGTTTCGGGAGGTGTGGAGATGTACCGTGCGCTCTACCGCAAATGGCGGCCCCAGCGGTTCGAGGACGTGGTGGGCCAGCGGGCCGTGGTGGCGGCCCTGAAAAATCAGGTGGCCGCCGGCCGTGTGGGCCACGCCTACCTGTTCACCGGCGTCCGCGGCACCGGCAAGACCACCTGCGCCAAAATCTTCGCCAAGGCGGTCAACTGCCTGAACCCCCAAAACGGCGACCCCTGCGGCCAGTGCGCCGCCTGCCGGGGCATCGACGACGGGAGCATCCTGGACGTGGTGGAGATGGACGCCGCCTCCAACAACGGCGTGGACGACATCCGGGACCTGCGGGACGAGACGGCCTACACCCCTTCCAGCTGCACCTATAAGGTATACATCATCGACGAGGTGCACATGCTGTCCACAGCGGCCTTCAATGCCCTGCTGAAAACCCTGGAGGAGCCCCCCGCCCATGTGATTTTCATCCTGGCCACCACCGAAATCCAGAAGGTGCCCGCCACCATCCGGTCCCGGTGCCAGCGGTACGACTTCACCCGGATCAGCCCCGAGGACATCGCGGGGCGGGTGGCCCAGGTGGCCGCCGCCGAACAGCTGTCCCTCACCGGCGGGGCCGCCGCCCTCATCGCCCGTCTGGCCGACGGCGCATTGCGGGACGCTTTGTCCATCCTGGACACCTGCGCCGGCGTCACCGCCGACATCGACGAGGCCGTGGTCCGCCGGATGGCCGGCGTCACCGACCGGAGCTACCTGTTCCGCATGTCGGACGCGGTGGCCGCCCGGGACGCCGCCGGGGCCCTGGCCGAGCTGGCGGCACTGCGGCAGCAGTCAGTGGATGTCAAGCGCCTCACCGAGGAACTGATCGCCCATTACCGCAGCCTGATGCTGGCCGCCCTGCCCGGGGGCCAGGACCTGCTGAGCGGCGTCTCCCCCGACGAGGAGGCCCTTTATCTGGAAAAAGGCCCCGCCCTGGGCCGGCGGGAGGCCATCCGGGCCATTCGGGCCCTGGGGGCCGCTCTGGAACACATGGCCCGGGGCAGCGACCAGCGGATCGAGCTGGAGCTGGCCCTGTTCAGCCTCACCGAGCCGGCCCAGACCCAGCAGGCCCCCGCCGTCCAGACGGCGGCGGCATCGACCGCCCCGGCCCAGCCGGCGGCCCGCCAGACCCGGCAGGAGAACACCGTCCGCCCCTTTGCGGCGGCCCCGGTCTCCCCTGCCCCCGCCGCCGCGGCCCAGTCCACGGAGGACCGTCCCCCCTGGGAGGAATCCGCCGCCCCGGCGGCAAAGGCTCCCGCGGCCCAGCCCGCCGAGGACCTGCCCCCCTGGGAGGAGGAGGCCCCGCCGGAACAGCCGGCCTCCCCGGCCCCCTGGCCCGAGACCCCTTCCGGGGACACGGCATCCCAGCCTGCCCCCGCCTACGCCGCCGACCCCCAGCTCAACAAGCCCCGGCAGGTGGCGGACCGGACCATCAACCCCTATCCCCAGTGGGGCGAGGTGGTGGAGAAAATCCACGAGACCGACCCCATGCTGTACGGCTACCTGAAAAAGTCGAAGGCCTATTTTGACGGGGTGCGGGTGCTGATCGACGGAGGGAAAACCTTCCGGGACTTCATCCGGGTGAACAAGGGCAGCCAGCGGCTCATCAAGAAACTGATCGCCCAGGTATCGGGAATCGCGGTGCCCATCGGCCCCTATGAGCCGGAAAAGACCGCCGCCCCGGCGGGGCACAGCGCAGAGGAATCCCTGCACAAGCTGGAAGCCCTGGGGCTGGACGTTACCATCCAGGACAGCGCCCGGAAGCGCCGGTCCTGAAATAAAAAGATTGGGAGGAAATCCACCATGAAAGCAAGAATGCCCGGCGGCTACGGCCGTCCCGATATGAACAGCCTGATGCGTCAGGCCCAGAAGATGCAGAGCGACATGCAGGCCAAGCAGGCCGAGCTGGAGCAGACCGAATACACCGCCAGCGCCCCCGGCGAGATGGTGACGGTGACCATGAACGGCAAGCATCAGGTGTTGAGCGTCGCCATCAAGCCGGAGGCGGTGGACCCCGACGACGTGGAGATGCTGCAGGACCTGGTGGCGGCGGCGGTGAATGCCGCGGTCCAGACGGTGGACGAAGCGGCGGCCGCCGAGATGGGCAAGCTGACCGGCGGTCTGAACATCCCCGGCCTGGGCCTGTAAAGGGGGAGCCGGGATGAACCACACCGCCGCGCCGCTGGAGGTTTTGATCGACGAGCTCAAGCGGCTGCCGGGCTTTGGGGACAAGAGCGCCACCCGGCTGGCCTATCAGCTGATGAACATGCCCAGCGACCAGACCGACCGCCTGATTCAGGCGATCCGCGGGGTCCACACCAAGCTGAACCGGTGCCGTCAGTGCCAGAACTACACCGAGGGGGAGGTCTGTCCCATCTGCGGCGACCCCAAGCGGGACCGCTCCATCATCTGTGTGGTGGAGACGCCCCGGGATGTCCAGGCCATCGAGCGGACCCGGGAATACCGGGGCCTGTACCATGTGCTGTACGGCCTCATCAGCCCGGTGAAAGGGATTGGTCCCGACCACCTGACCATCCGGGAACTAGTGAACCGGCTGGCCGACCCCGCCGTCAAGGAGGTCATCATGGGCCTGCCCCCCACCGTGGAGGGGGACGCCACCTCCATCTATCTGGCCCGGACCCTGCGTCCCATCGGGGTCCGCACCACCCGGCTGGCCACCGGCGTGCCGGTGGGCTCCAAGCTGGAACAGGCCGACCGCCAGACCATTTTCCGGGCGCTGGAAGGCCGGCGGGA
>CALWZL010000075.1 GCA_944385995.1 uncultured Faecalibacterium sp. | reverse complement strand
GAGGAAGTCGCGGCGTTCAAAAGCCTAAAAAACACAGTCATGCCTGCCCATGAAAACTGCAACGTTCTCCAAATGGCGGCACGGGTGTTTTTCTTAACGGCTTTTGCCCGCCGCTCCGATTGTATCATCGAATCCCGCCCGCCGCCCATAGCGGAACCCCCAGCCCTGCGGGCTCGCCCCCGTGGGGCTCTAAACCTAAAGCTTCTTCAAACACAAAACCCCCGCTCCATGGTTTTGGAGCGGGGGTTTGTGTTTTGTGTGCGGATTTATTGGGCTGGTCCCTGGCCGGTATGGCCGGGCCGGATCTCGTCCTCGTCGCAGGGCAGCAGCTCCTCGCTGATGACCGAGAGCATCTCGCCGAATTTGGCGCACTCCTCGGGGGTGAACCGCTCCCGAATCCGGGCCACGGCGCTCTGGACGCGGTCGCCCGCGCCGCAGTAGAGCTCGTATTTCCGGGTGACGTGGAGCAGGTATTCCCGCTTGTCCTGGGAGGAACGGGTTTTTTCCACATAGCCTTTGCGGACCAGACTGTTGATCTTGTAGGCTGCGTTGGGGGTCGAGACGTGCATGAATGCAGCAAACTCATTGACGGTGGGGGTACCCAGTGCGCGGATGGCCTCCGCCGCAAAGATTTCCGCCGCGGTCAAACCGGTCTGCTGATCCTGAAAGCGCGCAAAAAGTTCATGGTAAAAGCGGAGGGTGAATTCCCTGTATGCTGTTTGGACAATCTGTTCCAGCATTCTGCTCCTCCCAGAGAGTTTCTGGCGCGCCGGGACGCCGGCTGTCAGGTACACGCAGGCCCTTTCACCAGGGCAAAGGTCAGCTCAGCGGTGGCGGCCACCTGGCCGTCCACCATGGCTTTTGCCTCGCCGATGCCCACAGGCCCCTTCATCTTGGTCAGGGTGCACTCGATCTCCAGCACATCGCCGGGCACCACCTGGCGGCGGAACCGGGCATTTTTGATGCCGCCGAACAGGGCCAGCTTGCCCTTGTTCTCCGGCATGGACAGAAGGGCCACGCCGCCCACCTGGGCCATGGCCTCCACGATCAGGACGCCCGGCATCACATGATACTGGGGGAAGTGACCCTGGAAGAAGGGCTCGTTGACGGTGACGCACTTGATGCCCTTGGCCCACTTGCCCTCTTCGCCGTCCACGATGCGGTCCACCAGGGCGAAGGGATAGCGGTGGGGCAGGATCTGCGCGATCTCATCCGAATTGTATTTCATCATTCGTCAGCCCTCCCACTTCTTGAACAGGACGCATGCGTTGTGGCCGCCGAAGCCCAGAGAGTTGGACAGGGCGTAATGAATGTCGGCGGTGCGGCCCTCGTTGGGGACGTAGTCCAGGTCACACACAGGGTCGGGGACCTTGTAATTGATGGTGGCCGGGATGTAGCTGTCCTTCAGGGCCAGGGCGGTGAAGATGGCCTCCACCGCGCCGGCAGCGCCCAGCATGTGGCCGGTCATCGACTTGGTGGAGCTGACGGCCATCTGATAGGCGTGATCGCCGAAGACGGTCTTGATGGCGGCGGTCTCGCCGGAATCGTTCAGCGGGGTGGAAGTGCCGTGGGCGTTGACGTAGTCCACCTGGCCGGCGGTGATGCCGGCGTCGTCGATGGCCTGCTGCATGGCCCGGGCGCCGCCCTCGCCGCCGGGGGCGGGAGCGGTGATGTGGTAGGCGTCGCAGGTGGCGCCGTAGCCCATCACTTCGGCGTAGATCTTGGCGCCGCGGGCCTTGGCGTGCTCGTACTCCTCCAGCATCAGGATGCCGGCGCCCTCGCCCATCACAAAGCCGTCCCGCTCTGCGTCAAAGGGAATGGAGGCGCGGTTGGGGTCGTCGCCCACATGGAGGGCGCGCATCGAGGTGAAGCCGCCGATGGACAGCGGGGTCACTGCGGCCTCGGCGCCGCCGCACAGGGCCAGTTCGGCATAGCCGTCCCGGATGTGGCGGAAGGCGTCGCCCACCGCGTTGGAACCGCCGGCACAGGCGGTCACCGGGCAGGTGCACATCCCCTTGAAGCCAAAGGCGATGGCGATCTGGCCGGCGGCCATGTTGGCGATGCTGGAGGGGATGTAGAAGGGCGAAGCCTTGTCAAAGCCGCGCTGCAGGCAGCGGGTCTGCTCGCTCTCGGTGGTGGAGATGCCGCCGATGCCGCTGGACACGATGACGGCGCAGCGCTCCAGGTTTTCGGCGCTCAGGTCCAGGCCGCTGTCGGCCACAGCCTCCTTGGCGGAAGCCATGGCGAACTGGGTGTACCGGGCCATGTGGCGGACTTCCCGCTTGTCAATATAAACGGTGGGGTCCCAGTCCTTGACCTCGGCGGCCAGATGGACCTTCTGGGCGGACGAATCGTACTGGGTGATGGGGGCGATGCCGCACACACCGTCCCGGACAGCCTGCCAGCTCTCCGAGACAGTGTGGCCCAGAGGGGTGACGGCGCCCATGCCGGTGATTACAACTCTGCGTTTTTCCATTTTTGGATTCCTCCTCACATACCCATGCCGCCGTCGACGCTCAGGACCTGGCCGGTGATGTAGCCGGCCTCCTCCGAGGCCAGGAAGGCCACCGCGGCCGCCACATCCTCGGGGGTGCCTGCACGGCCCACCGGCACGGTGGACAGCATGGCCTCCCTGGCGGCGTCGGGCAGGGCTGCGGTCATATCGGTGGCGATGTAGCCGGGGGCCACCGCGTTGACGGTGATGCCCCGGGCGCCCATCTCCTTGGCCAGGGACTTGGTCATGCCGATCAGGCCGGCCTTGCTGGCGCAATAATTGATCTGGCCGGCGTTGCCCCGCAGGGCCACCACCGAGCTCATGTTGATGATCCGGCCGTACCGGGCCTTCATCATGGGCCGGATGGCGGCCTTCATGCACAGGAATGCGCCCTTGAGGTTGGTGTTGATGACGGCGTCAAAGTCCTCTTCCTTCAGCACCATGGCCAGGTTGTCCCGGTTGATGCCGGCGTTGTTGACCAGGATGTGGATGCCGCCCAGTTCCTTGACGGCGGTATCGATCAGGGTCTTGGCCGAGGCGGCGTCCGCCACGTTGCCCTGTACGGCACGGGCTTCCACCCCCAGCTCCTTCAGCTCCGCCAGGGTCTTTTCGGCGGCGGCGGTGTTGCCGGCGTAGGAGAATACCACGTTGGCGCCGCGGCGGGCCAGCTCCAGGCAGATTGCCCGGCCAATGCCCCGGCTGCCGCCGGTGACGACGGCGGTCTTTCCAGTCATGCTGCCCATCTTGTTACGCTCCTTTCAGCGCCTCGCAGAGGGCGTCGATGTCGGCGCAGGTCTCCACGGCGCAGGTCTTGATGTTGGGGGCGGTCTTTTTCACAAAGCCGCTGAGGACCTTGCCGGGGCCGATCTCCACGATCATGTCCACGCCCAGCTCGGCCATCCGGCGGATGGTGTCCTCCATGTAGACCGAGGACTGGACCTGACGCTCCAGCAGGGCGGGGATGGTGTCGCTCTCCTCCATCTCGTGGCCCAGGCAGTTGAACAGCACCGGGAACTGCATCTCGCCGAAGTGGATTTCGGTGAACTTCTCCCGCAGGGCGTCGCCGGCGGGGGCCAGCAGCGAGGTGTGGAAGGGTCCGCTGACCTTCAGGGGCAGGCACCGCTTGGCGCCCAGCTCCTTGGCCTTGGCGGCGGCCTTGTCCACCGCTTCCTTGTGGCCGCCGATGACCAGCTGGCCGGGGCAGTTGTAGTTGGCAATTTCCACCACGCCGGCGTCGGAGGCTTCGGCGCAGGCCTGGCGCAGCTTGTCGCGGTCCAGGCCCAGCACGGCGGTCATCCCGCAGGGGACGCCGGCGGCGGCTGCGGCCATGGCCTTGCCGCGGAAGGCGGCCAGCTCCACCGCTTCCTCAGCGGTAAAGACACCGGCGGCTTCCAGGGCCGAATATTCGCCCAGGCTCAGGCCGGCGGCATAGGCGGGGCGGATGCCCTTGTTGGCCAGGATGGCGGTCATGCCGGCGGCAAAGGCCACCATGCAGGGCTGGGTGTACTGGGTCTGGTTCAGCACCCCGTCGGGGTCGGTGAAGGAGACGGTTTTCAGGTCAAAGTCGACCTTGGCGCTGTCCAGCACCGCCCGGAATTCGGGGTAGGCCTCGTAGAGGTCGGCGCCCATCCCGGGGTGCTGGCTCCCCTGGCCTGCGTACAAAAATGCAAGTTTCATGCCTGCAGTCCTTTCATCGTGGCTTCACAGCCGGCCATTAGTTCCTCAAAAATCTGGCGCAGGGGCTTGATCTCGTGGAGCATGCCCGAGACCTGGCCGCACATAAAGCTGCCGGTGTCCAGATCGCCGTCAAAGACGGCGCGGCGCAGGGAGCCCAGAGTCAGCTTCTCGCGCTCGGCCAGAGGCATGTTCTCCTTCTCCATCTCCAGATACTGGCGGGCCATCTTGTTCTTCAGAACGCGGACGGGGGCGCCGGTGGTGCGGCCGGTGACGACGGTGTCGTTGGCGCCGGCCTTCAGCAGGGCCAGCTTGTAGTTCTCATGGATGGGGCACTCCTGGCTGACCAGCAGGCAGGTGCCCACCTGGACGCCGCAGGCGCCCAGGGCGTAGGCGGCTGCCATCTGGCGGCCGTCTGCGATGCCGCCGGCTGCGATGACCGGGGCCTTGACGGCGTCCACCACCTGGGGAACCAGGGCCATGGTGGTCATCTCGCCCACATGGCCGCCGCTCTCGGTGCCCTCGGCGATGAAGCCGTCCACATCATACCGCTCCAGGCGCTTGGCCAGGATGGGAGCGGCCACCACGGGGAACACCTTGATGCCGGCTTCCTTCCAGGCGGGGACGAACTTGCCGGGGTTGCCGGCGCCGGT
>CALWZL010000074.1 GCA_944385995.1 uncultured Faecalibacterium sp. | reverse complement strand
GGGGGAAGCTGGGGATGTCGGCGTAGGGAATCTCCATGGTGTCGGTGAAATCGGCGGTCAGGTCCCCCAGGCCAGACCCCAGCACCACCGCAATTTTGGGGGCAAAGCGCAGCTTTTCTTTCAGATAGGCCGCGCTGGCAGAAGCTTTTTCATACAGATGATCCATCTTGTGTCTCCTTTGGCTTTTTCTTCTATTATACGGACCGGGTGCACCGTTTGCAAGACGCCGGTCCTATGTACAAAACACCGCAGCTGTACAAAAAAATTCACAGGTTGTTCATTCCCTTTCTCTGCCAAAACTCTTATAATAAGGTTTGTAGTTTCTCCCGCCCCAACGGCGGGATCATCTCAGAAAGGAGCCATTTCATGAAAGAAAAAGGCTTTTTTGCCGGCGTTGTCCGTCACCGCAAACAGGTTTTGGCCGGATATGCCATCCTGTCGGTTCTCTGCGTCTTTCTGTGGATGCTGGTGTCGGTCAACTATGATATCAACGATTACCTCCCGCCCACTTCCCCTTCCACCACCGCCATCCAGGTGATGGAGGACGCCTTTGACGGAGGTATTCCCAATGTCCGGGCCATGGTCCGGGATGTCACCGTCCCCGAGGCCCTGGCCTACAAACAGCAGATCGCCCAGCTGGACGGCGTCACCGCCGTGACCTGGCTGGACGACGCTCTGGATGTCACCGTCCCCCTGGAAATGCAGGACCAAAAGACCGTCGAGACCTACTACAAAGACGGCGCGGCCCTCTTTACCATCACGGTCCAGGACAGCAAGCGGACCGAGGCCGTGGACGCCATCAGCGACCTTTTGGGGGACCAGGGCGCCCTCACCGGGTCGGCGGTGTCCACCGCCGCCGCCACCAATTCCACGGTGGTAGAGGTGGCCCAGATCGCGGTGATCGCGGTGATCTACGTCTTCTTCATCCTGGGCCTCACCACCCCCAGCTGGGCCGAGCCGGTGCTGATTATGGTGGGGATGGGTGTGGCCATCCTCATCAACAACGGCACCAACCTGATGTTTGGGGAAATCTCCTTTGTCACCAGCGCCGCCGGCAGCATTCTCCAGCTGGCGGTGTCCCTGGACTACTCGGTGTTCCTGATCCACCGGTTTGAGGAAGTCCGCACCGCCCGGCCCGGGGCCGACCCGGGGGACTGCATGGTGGAAGCCCTGTCCAAATCTGCCTCCTCCATCCTGTCCAGCGGCCTGACCACCGTCATCGGCTTTGTGGCTTTGATCCTGATGCAGTTCCAGATCGGCCCCGACCTGGGCCGGGCCCTGGCCAAGGGCGTGGCCTTCAGCCTGCTGACCGTCTTCACCTTTGTGCCGGCCCTGGTGGTCACCGCCCTGCCCTGGATGGACCGCACCCGCCACAAGCCCCTGCTGCCCAGCTTTGCCCCCTTCGGGCGGCTGGTGAGCAGGATCATGCTGCCCATGGTGCTGGTGCTGGTGATCATCATGGTGCCCTCCTACCTGGCCTCCAATGCCAACACCTATTATTACGGCGCCGGCCATATGTTCGGCACCGACACCAAGGTGGGCCAGGACACCCAGGCCATCGACGCCATCTTTGGCCAGAGCGACACCTATGTGCTGCTGGTTCCCGCCGGGGACACCGCCACCCAGAGCGAGCTTTCCGCCGCCCTTCACAGTCTGCCGGAAGTCACCGGGATGATTTCCTATGTGGACAATGCCGGGGCGGAAATCCCCCCGGAATACCTGGACGACGCCACCCTCTCCCAGCTGGTTTCGGACGGCTACACCCGGATGGTGATTTCGGTGGCCGCCGACTTTGAGGGGGACGAGGCTTTCGCCCTGGTGGAACAGGTCCGGGCCATCGCCCAGAACTACTACCCCGACAGCTGGTATCTGGCGGGCCAGGGGGTCAGCACCTATGACCTGATGGACACCATCACCGGCGATATGGCCAAGGTGAACCTGGTGGCCATTGCAGCGGTGTTCCTGGTGCTGCTGGTGCTGGAACACAGCCTGATTCTCCCCATTCTGCTGGTGCTGTCCATCGAGACCGCCATCTGGTTTAACCTGGCCCTGCCCTACTTCACCGGCACCGTGGTCTTTTACATCGCCTATCTGATCATCAGCTCGGTGCAGCTGGGCGCCACCGTGGACTACGCCATCCTGTTCTCGGACCGGTACCGGGAGTACCGGGAAACCATGGACAAAAAGCCGGCCATTGCCGCCACTGTGGCCACCGTCACCACCTCGGTGCTGACCACCGGCAGCGGATTGGCGGTGGTGGGCTTTCTGATGGGCGCCATCTCGTCCAATCAGCTGTTGAGCCAGCTGGGCACCTTCCTGGGGGTGGGCAGCCTCGCCTCCCTGACCATCGTTCTGCTGGCCCTGCCCGGCATCCTGTACCTGATCGATCCGCTCATCACCAAAAAGAAACCGGGCGCGTCCGCCCTGAAGGAGGGCTGAATCCATGAAATTTGCATCCATTTCCCGCCGCGCCGCGGCGGCCATGCTGGCGGCTGCCGTTTTCTGCACCGCCGCCCTGCCGGCCTTTGCCGAGGGCGAGGAAGCCGCCGTCAACGCCACCCCCAAAGAGGAAGTGATCTATGGCAAGCTGGCCCCGGACGGCTCGGTCCAGAGCATCTACGCGGTCAACCACTTTGAGGCCTCCGCCGGGGACACCATCACCGATTACGGCAGCTACACCGCCGTCCGCAACATGACCACCACCGACCCCCTGACCCAGGGAGACAACACGGTGTCTGTGACCCCTGCCGCCGACGGCCCGGTCTACTACGAGGGCACCATGGACCCCTCCACCCCGCTGCCCTGGCTGATTCAGGTGCACTACATCCTGGACGGCACCGAGCGGACCGCCGACGACCTGGCCGGCCGGAGCGGCGCCCTGATTATCCGCATCAACGTCAGCCCCAACCCCGATTGCCCGGGGGATTGGTTTGACCAGTACGCCCTCCAGACCACCGTCACCCTGGACACCGCCAACGCCTCCAACATCCGGGCCGACGGGGCCACCATCGCCAGCGTGGGCAGCCAGCGGCAGATTGTCTTTACCCTGCTGCCCGGCCAGACCAGCGAAGTGGAGGTGGCCGCCGATGTCACCAACTTCACCATGCCGGCCATCACCCTCAACGGCGTCCAGCTCCAGCTGAAACTGGACATCGACGGGGTGGCCCTGACCAACCGTCTCAACCAGCTCACCACCGGCACCGGCCAGCTGGACGAGGGCACCGCCGCCGTCAGCGCAGGCATTGCGGCCCTCCAGCAGGGCTTGACCATGCTGAGCGAGCAGTCGGGGCTGCTGACCAGCGGTTCCGCCGCCATCAACAGCGCCCTCATCCAGCTGCAAAATGCGGTGTCGGGGATTTCCTCCTCCAATGACCAGCTCAGCGCCCTCCTGACCGCCTCCAGCCAGATCGGGGATGGCCTGGCCCAGCTGGATGACGGGGTGGCCCAGCTGGACAGCCAGGTCAACTATGAGGCCTTCAAGGAAATTCTGGCCCAGAACGGCCTGGATCTGGACACCCTGTCCGCCGGCAACGCCCAGGCCATTGCCCTGCTGCAAAATCTCACCTGTCTGCCCTTCGGCGTCGGGGACCAGATCAGCCAGATCATCCTCCTGCTCCAGGGCAACACCGCCCTTTCCAGCGCGGTCCAGCTCTATCTGGACACCGTCAGTTCCGGCATCGGCGCCCTCCGCCAGGGCACCTCGGCGGTGCGGGAAGGCTATGCGGCCTTTGACGACGGCATCCAGACCATGGCCACCGTCCTGAACGGAATGCTTCAAAATCTGGCCCTCCTGTCCGACGCTGTCACCACTCTGGCTTCCCAGTACGGCACCTTTGACACCGGCGTCAACGCCTACACCGAAGGGGTGGACCAGATTCTGGCCGGCACCCAGCAGCTGGGCGCCGCCTCCGCTCTGCTGGTATCGGGGGCCCACCAGCTCTACACCGAGACCAGCAGTCTCCATCTGGATGAGGAGCTCAGCAGCCTTTTGAATGCCCTGTCGGGCAGCCAGACCCCCGCCTCCTTCACCTCCAGCCAGAATACCGGGGTCACCGCCCTCCAGTTTGCTCTCCAGACCCAGCCCATCGAGCTGCCGGAAAGCGCCTCTGCCCAGGCTGAACCGGCCAGGGAACTCTCCTTCTGGGACAAACTGCTGAACCTCTTTGGCCTCTACAGCGAGGAATAAAATTCCATATCATTTCAAAAAGTTTCACTTTTGTGCGTTTTGTGAAAAGTGAAACTTTTTCTTTTGGTGGAATTTGCACTCCCCACCCGCCGCGTTTTGTGCTACAATAATACCGCTATACACGCGGCCGGTCCCCCCGTGCCCGATGTATTCTTTTTGTTTCTGGCCATGAAAGAGGAATCCGTATGACCCTGTTTTTGACAAGCAGCCCCACCGGCTGCCCCTTTGAACCCGGCCCTCAGCCCGCTGCTCTGGACCCCAAGAATCATTTCATTGACAAACTGCGCGCTGTCTGGCCCGAGGAACCCCCCGAAGGGCTCTACCTGGCAGCGGACCCCGAGGCCCACGCCGCCAACGATGAGGCCTGCGCGTTTTTCTCGGGCTGTTTTGCCCGGGCTGGCCTGCCCCTGGACGGCCTGATCCCCTGCGACAGCCGCAACAAGGACGAGATCGGCGAACTGCTGCCCCGGTGCAATTTCCTGATCCTGGGCGGCGGACATGTTCCCACCCAGAACCGGTTCTTCTCCGAGATCGGCCTGCCGGCCCTGCTCCAGAGCTATGAGGGCATCATTGTGGGCATCAGCGCCGGTTCCATGAATGCGGCCCGGATCGTCTACGCCCAGCCTGAAGAGGCGGGCGAAGCCACCGATCCCCTCTACAGCCGCTGGATGTCGGGCCTGGGCCTGAGCTATGTCAGCATCTGGCCCCACTATCAGTACTCCAAAAACCTGTCGGTGGACGGCCAGTCCCTGATGGACATCGCCCTGGCCGACAGCAAGCGCCGGCCCTTCATGGCCCTGCCTGACGGGTCCTACATTCTCTGCGCCGACGGCCACGAGACCCTCTACGGCGAAGGCTGGTATTTCAGCAACGGCCGCGTCTCCCTGGTCAACGAGGACGGCGAAGAGCTGCCCCTGTGGTAATTCATCACACAAAAGAGCCTGAATCCGGTG
>CALWZL010000073.1 GCA_944385995.1 uncultured Faecalibacterium sp. | reverse complement strand
CGGTTATGAGCCGCCAGCTCTGACCAACTGAGCTACTGGCCCGCAGATGCTCCGCATATGCTGTAGCGGGCAGCCTGCGGAGAGGCTGTTAAAATACATTATACCAGATTTGGGGGCAAATGAAAAGGCTTTGGCCCTACTTTCTGGCCGGTTGGGAGGATACAGACAGGCCGGAATGTGCTATAATAACAATCATCCAGAGGCCGGCACCGGCCCAAAGCAGGGAGGGCAGAGGATGAAACCGAAACGCAGCAGACAAGCGCCCGGCGGGCGAAAGGAACACAGGCAGCAGACCCGATGGACCCGACGGGCTTTTTTGGCGGGAGTCGGCGCGGCAGCGGTGGGAGGAGGCGCCCTTTGGCTGCACCGGCGCAGCCGGCCGGCGGCGGTGGAGCCGGGTCAGCCCGGCCCGGCGGCGGGAGAATACCGGGCGGTTTGGATCAGTTATCTTGAGCTGCAGGGGATGGACTATACCACAGCCGATGGATTCCGGGCCCAGGCGGCGGCCATGATGGACAACTGTGCCGCCCTGGGCCTCAACACCGTGCTGGTTCAGGTGCGGCCCTTCGGGGATGCCCTCTATCCCAGCGCCCTCTATCCCTGGAGCCATATCTGCACCGGCACCCAGGGAGCGGACCCCGGGTTTGATCCGCTGGACCTCCTCTTGACCGAGGCCCACAGCCGGGGACTGTCCCTGGAGGGGTGGATCAATCCCTATCGGCTGCGGGCGTCGGCCTCCTCGCCGGCGGTGCTAGCCGACACCAGCCTGGCCAACACCCACCCCGAATGGGTGGTGGAGGTCAACGGCGGCCTCTACCTCAATCCGGCCATCCCCGAGGCGGCGGCCTATGTGGTGGACGGGGTGGCCGAGCTGGTGCGGAATTACCCGGTGGACGGGGTCCACTTTGACGACTACTTCTACCCCACCACCGACCCGTCCATCGATGCGGCCCAGTTTGCGGCCAGCGGCGCCGCCGATCTGGCCCAGTGGCGGCGGGAAAACGTCACCGCGCTGGTCAAGGCCGCCCACGACGCCGTCAAGGCCCAGGACTCCACCCTTCGGTTCGGGGTCAGTCCCCAGGGCAACCCCGACAACGATCTCAACCAGCAGTACAGCGATGTATATGGCTGGCTGGCGGCTTCGGGGGAAGAAGCGGTGGTGGACTACCTCTGCCCCCAGCTCTATTGGGGGTATGGCTATACCCTGTCCAGCGGGTCCACCCGCTTTGCCTATGAGAATATCCTGTCCGAGTGGATGGGCATCTCCCGGGGGTCTGCGGCCCTGTACATCGGCCTGGGGGCCTGGCGGATTGGGGACGGCGACGGCGGCGCGGATCAAAACAGCATCTCCCGGTGGTCCACCGGGCGGGCGCTGGCGGATCAGGTGGCGGACCTGCGGGCCCAGGGGGCCGGGGGTTACGCGCTGTACCGGTATGGGTCCCTCTTTGGGAATACGGCCTGGCCCGAACTGGCCGGGGCCGAATGCGCCGCCCTGAAGGAGGCAAACGGCGCCGAATAAGGCCGGAAAAGGTTGTCTCTAAGAGGAAAATGCGGTATACTAAAGAGTACCGATTGGAAACCAACCACCGGAGAAAAGGAAAACGGGGCGGAAACACAGTCCGCCCGGAGGTTTTATGGAACGGAAAACAAAGATGAAGCGGTTTTTGGCGCTGGTGCTGGCTGCGGCGCTGACCCTGAGCCTGGCCGGATGTGAGAGCATCAAAAACGGCGTGGCGAGCCTGATGGGCGCCAACACGGCCCAGGAAGCGGACACCGAGAACTGGGCGGTGGCCACCACCGACCCCATCATGCTGCCTGAGGGAACCAACGCCACGGCCCAGTGGACCAACGTGGTGTCGGGAGGTACGCTGTACGGGGTTTACAATGGTATTTGGAAGCGAAATACCGGTTATTTTCAGGTTTCGGGGGACACTTTGACCATTACGGCCTGCGGCACCGCCGAGGGTCCCCAGGAATATAAAATCGCACTGTGGAAAAAGGTGGACGGCGGAGCCCAGTATGTCAACGGCTCCACCGGCTATTTCCACACCGACGGCACCAACTACCGGTACACCATCACCGGCCTGGACCCGTCGGCACAGTATCGGATCACGGTTTCGTATGATTCCAGCCGGTACTATTTGTATGGAATGTTTTCAGCTGAGGGAATTGCGGGATGAAAGTACAGACGAGAAACACTTTATTGCTGGTGCTCTGCGCCCTGATCTGGGGTTTGGCCTTTGTGGCCCAGAGCGCCGGCGCAACATTGGCGCCCTTTGCCTTCCTGGCCAGCCGGAGCTGGCTGGCTGTGGTGGTGCTGTGGCCGGTTTGTCATCTCTTTGACGCCATCCACCGCCGCCGCGGCGAGCCGGCCGGCGCCCCCCGGGGAGACGCCCGCCGCCTCCTGATCCGGGGCGGCGTCATTTGCG
Source organism: uncultured Faecalibacterium sp. (assembly GCA_944385995.1). Taxonomy (GTDB): domain Bacteria; phylum Bacillota; class Clostridia; order Oscillospirales; family Ruminococcaceae; genus Faecalibacterium. The sequence goes on along the minus strand of CALWZL010000073.1, from coordinate 2,824 downwards.
GAACCCTGCTGTTTGCCGCATCGGCAGCCCAGCAGATCGGCATTACCCTGAACCCCTCCACCGCCAAGGCCAGCTTCATCACAGCCATGTATGTGGTCCTGGTGCCGGTGGCGGGGCTTCTGTTCGGCCGCAAAAGCCCGGTCCAGATCTGGGGCTGTGTGGTCCTGTCGGTGGCGGGGCTATACCTCCTCTGCATGCAGGATGGATTCGGCGGCGTGGAGGCCAGCGACGGCATTTTGCTGCTCTGCGCCTTCCTGTTCACCTTCCAGATTATGGCGGTGGATCACTTCTCCCCCCAGGTGGACGGGGTGCGGCTGAGCATGCTGCAATTTTTCGTGGTGGCCATTGAGAGCACCATTGCTTCCTTCCTGACCGAGACGGTGACCCTGGCCGACCTGACCGGGGCGGCCCTGCCGGTCATCTACTGCGGCGTGCTGTCCAGCGGCGTGGGCTACACCCTCCAGATTCTGGGCCAGCGGGACCTCAACCCCGCCATTGCCAGCCTGGCCATGTGCCTGGAGAGCGTCTTTGGCGCCCTGGGCGGCTGGGTCCTGCTGAGCCAGAGCCTCTCGGTCCGGGAACTGGCCGGCTGCATCCTGATCTTTGCCGCCGTGGTGGGGGCACAGCTGCCTCTGGGCCGTCTGGTCCGCCGCCCTGCCCATACCGGCCATGGGGGCTGAGGCGGGCCCGGTCCAGCAGCGGCAGGCCGGCGATGTCTGCTACCAGCTGGCCCGACGCCGGGTCAAACATCTCAATCTCCGCGTCCGCTCTGACGGGACGGTGGCGGTCAGCATTCCGATGCGGGCCAGCGTCCGGCAGGCGGACGCCTTTGTGCTGGCCCATCGGGACTGGATTCTGACAGCGGTCCGGCGCCAGCAGGCCCGGGCGGCCAAACCCCTGCCCGACCGGGCCGCGGCCCTGGAACATTTCACCGAGCTGAGCCGGGCGGTGTTCCCCGCCTTTGCCGGGGTGCTGGGCGGGCAGATGCCGGCCATCAAAGTCCGGGCCATGACCAGCCGCTGGGGGGTCTGCAACCCCGCCCGGCGTCAAATCACCTTTGCTCTGGCCCTCTGCAACGAGCCGGCGGCGGCCCAGGAATATGTGGTGGTCCATGAGTTCTGTCATTTTCTGGTGCCCAACCACAGCCCGGCCTTCTGGGCCCAGGTGGAACGGCTGATGCCGGATTGGAAAGCCCGCCGCGCCCTGCTGCGGGAGGAATAAAAAAACCGGGAGGTACAAACCTTTGAAAAACAACAGCGTCCCCGAACAGGGACAGAACAAATACAGCAAGCTGGCCGGCAACACCATGATTTTTGCCATCTCCAGCTTTTCCTCCAAACTGCTGACCTTAATTGTCCAGCCCTTCCTGACCTACGCCATGCGGGACGTGGAGAGCATGGGCATCTCCAAACTGCTGAGCCAGTGCGCCAACCTTTTGATTCCGCTGGTGTCCATGGGAATGAGCAACGCCATCATCCGGTTCGGTCTGGACCGTGGCAACAGCAAAAAGCAGGTCTTTACCAACGGCCTGTTGACCATCCTGCTGGGCTATGCGGTCCTGCTCCTGTTCTGGCCCCTGCTGTCCATGGTGCCGGGGGTCAGCGGATACGGGGTATTCCTCTGCATCTACGTCCTGACCAGCTGTCTGCGGACCCTCTGCACTCAGTTCATCCGCAGCCGGGAGCTCAACCGCCTGGTGGGCATCGACGGGGTGCTCTGCACCTTCGCCACCCTGATGTTCTATGTCCTCTACCTGGTGATCTTCAAGATGGGCGCCGAGGGCTACCTCCTGGCCATCATCTGCGGCGATGTCACCAGCAGCCTGTTCCTCTTCTTCACCGGCAAGCTGTGGCGGTATCTGGATTTCAGCTACATCAACCGGGCCCTCTGGAAAGAGATGCTCCGGTTCTCCCTGCCCATGATTCCGGCCCAGATCAGTTTCTGGATCATCAACGCTTCGGACATGTTCTTTGTCAACGCCATGTGCGACGGCGTGGGCGGCCGCAGCGGCGCCGAGTGGAGCGGCCTGCTCTCCACCGGCTATTTCCTGCCCACCATCCTCAACACCCTGGGCACCATCTTCTATGACGCCTGGCAGCTGTCGGCGGTCACCGAGGAACAGGACCGGGGCGGTTTCTTCTCCACCGTGTTCCGCAGTTATTCCAGCGTCATGTTCTGCTGTGCGGCGGGCATCCTCTGGCTCTGCCGGCCCGTCATGCTCATCATGAAGTCCAGCTACTTTGACGCCTGGCAGTTCGTCCCCTATCTGACCCTGGCGGCGGTGTTCACCTGCTTCACTCAGTTCATGAACAGCATCTACGTGGTTTACAAGCGCTCCACCCACAGTCTCTACACCATGATGGCGGGCGCCATTGCCAACTGCATCATGAACTACCTGGGCATCCTCTGGTTCGGGCCGGTGGGCGTCACCTATGCTTCCTTCCTGGCCATGGTGCTGGTCTTTGCCCTCCGGGCCATCGACAGCCACCACATGATGGATCTGCGCCTGGAGCCGGTCCATGTGGCGGTAAATGCCCTCTTCCTGGTCATTGAGGCGGGCATCACCCTGGCCGAATTGCCCTGGTACGGTCTCTGGACCGGCCTGCTCTGCGCGGTGGTCATCCTTTACAACTTCCGCGGCGTCTGGGCCATGGGCCGGGTCATCCTGCCCCGCCTGTTCGGCCGCCGCGCCGCCCCCCTCGTCTCCTTCCTCGACCGTTACTTTTTCGAGAAAAAGTAACAAAAAACTTTTTACTGGGTACCATACACTCTGGCCGCACTCACGTTACGGCTGGACGGCGGCAAACCCCTGCATCTTCATCTG
>CALWZL010000072.1 GCA_944385995.1 uncultured Faecalibacterium sp. | reverse complement strand
CAATCAGCGGTCAATCATATTGGGGTAAACCTGTGCGATCCGCTCATCCGGGAAATGTTCATCCAGGAACACATCCAGGCTGTTGGCGGGCGGAATGTCATTGCTGCGGGCATCGCTGCGGATCAGCGCCAGCGCCGAAATACCCATATTCACCAGCATGAAGGCTCCAACCAGCACCGTCAGCCAGCGCCCCGCGTGATGGCAGACCCAATCGATTCCCTGGGAAACATAGGGGTAGCAGACCTTGACCCAGGCCACCGCCGCAAAGCCCCAGAAGAAGCAGTACAACAGGTTGATGCGTCCGCCCAGGTTAAAGGGAATCTTGCTGTAATCCCAGAAAACCACACCAAAAACCAGTTCGCCCAGGGCGCTGCAAATGTATTCATAGGCGCCGCCCATGACGGTGCCCATCACAAACAATTCGCTGGAGGTCCGCTGGCTGCCGTCCTTTTTGCGGGGGAGCAGGGCCGAAGCCACCACCAGGGCGGCACCCCAAACCACGCTGAAGGGGCCCCAAACCAGGCTGGAACGGCTCATCCAGACCCCCGCGTTGAGCCGGCAAAAGATGGTCTCAACGATGTCGCCCACCAGGGACCCCACCGTAAAGAGCCAGATGACATCCGACAGGCTCATGCCCGGCTCAGTGCGGGCAGCAGTTTGCTCAGCGGTGTAAGGGTAAGCGCCCTCGATCCGTCGATCCATCCACTGGCTGATCCGGTCGTACAGGCCGCGGGACCGGCTTTCCAGACGGCGGTTCAGGCCCTCCAGCCGGGTGGGGTGATGCCTCAGAATGGCCGCGCTGCCCAGCTGGTCCAGTACAGCCAGAACGCCCAGCACCCAGGCCAGCGTTTTCATCAGCCAGACCGGCAGAAGATGGAACAGCGCCAACAGCAGTTCATTGCCCCACAGCAGGGCGATGCAGCCCAGCACGCCCCACAGCAGCGAATAGGGCAGGCAGACATAACCATCGATGTTCCAGCGATGGTGGGAATAGTCCCACCAGGTGCGGTGGTGGAGGCGCTCCAGCAGTTTGGCGGTGACCCATTCCACCGTGGTGGCTGTCAGGGCACAGCCCAGGAACAAGAACACCAGCGAGGACCGCAGGTCCGCAAAGCCGATGGTCATGATGACGGCGGCGAAGCCGTAAACATAACAGAAGGGACCGGCGGCAAAGCCCCGCTTGACAAATCCTCTGCCCCGGGCCGCCGAGACCACGGTCTCCGCCACCCAGCCCAGGAACGAATAGACCATGTACAACAGCGCCAGGTCATACCATAAATATTCCATGAAAGCCTCCTTGTTCTGCGTTCCATCCATTCAAATGGCCCAACGTATGTGTCCCATCCTAACAGATTTTCCCATCAATTACAAGTCTTTCCGCCAGATCAGACTGTAAAGACTTCAAAAGGGCCACCGCAGACGCGGCAGGCCCTTTGCACGGTTTTATTATTTGCCCCTGCGCTGACATTCCGCCAAAAGAAGGGGCTGGATCTCGGGATAGGTCCACGCTTCGGGCAGAGTCTGTGTCAGGATGACCTTTTCCATCTCACTGTGAAGGGTGGCTTCCATGGTGCGAATCTCAGCCCGGTAGAGCATCCCAAAGGTTTCCTCGCCTGTGGCATTGACCCGATTGACACCGGTAACCGAATAGGCGCAGACCGGCTGGATCGAAAAATCCACCGCCCCGGTTTCTTCCCGGAGCTCCCGCCGGGCGGTCTGGTCCACAGACTCCCCCGGTTCCCGATGGCCGCCGGGGCATTCGTAGGTATCCCGTTCCTTGTGCTTGCAAAAGACCCATCTGCCCCCGGATGACGCCACAATAACCGCAAACTTGATCCGGGCATCCTCCACCGTCTCATAAAACCGAACCTGCATGGTGTGTCCTCCCCATGGCCATTATTTCCGTTTCCACCAGCTCCGCTTCTCTCCGATGGGAATCACGTCGTTAAAGACGCACCGGACTTTGGGGGAAAGCTGGGTATCCTTGTGGTAACAGCCGAACATCCATTTGTCATAGGTCATTTCCTTGACCAGCTTGTCAAAAAAGGTGTGAAGCCGGTTGTTTTCCCCCGGCGCCAGGACGGTAAAATCGAGAAATCTGCTTGGCGCGTCGTGGGTCAGCACATACTCTACCTTGTAATGGTGGGCCGCCACGTTGGCTTCGCAGTAGGCGTATTCCTCATCCGAGGGCATCTCCCAGGGCCACCAGTTGATGCCGGGCTCCCGGTCCTCCTTGTCCTGGCTCTCGCCTCCGCCAAAGCACAGATAGCTCTGCCCTTCCAGCTCCAGAATACTCCCCCGGCAGACATGATAGACATTCCCGCCGATGGGCTGGACCCGGCCGCCGAATTTTTCCTCCACCGGATAGGGGTCCAGCAAGTCATAGTTTTCATGGGTTCCGTCCAGAAACAAAATGGTATAAGGACGCTTGCACAGCCATTTCAGGCGGGCCTGCTCTTCCTTGCTGCCGTCCCACAGAAACCCGAAGTCCCCCAGAACAAAGAGAATATCGTTTTTGCCCAGGCGGCGCAGCTCCTTGCCCTTGAAGCGGTCCAGCTCGCCGTGGGTGTCTCCCGTAATATAGATCATGCACGTCTCCCTCTGGTTTGTGAAAGTGACGCGACTAACACTTGTCACCCACCCGCAAACCTGCTATTATAGAAGCGTGCCTGCGCACGCTTACAAGGGGATGCCGGCCAGCCCGTTTCAGCGGCTGATGCAGCTTCCCTCCGGGGCCTTTTCCGACAAGATTCGCCGGTGATCGCGCAATCCTGCGCCCTTCTTCCGTCCGGTTCACGCGGCCCGGACCGATCAGCGGCCCCTTATACAATCATCCACACTCTTATATTGTATCGCGTTCTGAGGGAATTGTCCACATGAAACGACTTTTTACACTGTTTTCTGCCCTGATTCTGGCGGTCAGCTGCCTTGCAATGCCCGCCGGCGCCATCTTCGATCCCAGTCCGGTCTATGAGATCCAGGCCTCCAGCGCCTACATCGTCAACACCGACACCAACATCATCCTCTACGAAAAAGACAGCACGGCCCAGGTCCCGGCCGGCGGCCTCACCAAGCTGATCTGCGCCGCCCTGGTCCTCACCAACTACGGCGACGAGCTGGACACCCGCACCTTCCAGATGCCCTTTGCCATTTCCGACTATGTATACGGCACTGACAATGCCGATATGCGCTCGGGCGAGACCTTTACGCTGCGGGAAGCCCTCTATGCCATGCTGCTGCGGAACGCCAACGACGCCGCCATGGGCATGGCCTATCAGCTGTCGGGGAACGATCTGTCGGGCTGGGTGAACCAGATGAACAACCTCTCCCAGCAGATCGGCACCACCAAAAGCACCTGGACCGACGCCTGCGGCCTGGACTCCGGCAACGTCACCACGGCGGTGGACATGTACCTGATTCTCCGGTATCTGATGGGGTTCGATGCCTTTGTGGAGATCGCCGGGTCGGCCACCTTTGAGATGCCGGCCAAGGAAAAGCACACCAAATCCTTTATCCTGACCAACCAAAACGTCGCCCTGAACAAGGCCAGCGGCGGCAAATTCTACCGCTCTGCCATGAAGGGCGGCATGTGCGATGTGATGGCCTACAAAAACGACTCGGGTACCCAGAGCTATGTCTCCTGGGCCTCCAGCGAGGGCGAAACCTATATCTTCTGCATCATGGGCAGCCCTGACACGGCCGACACCTACGGCTATTCCAACCGCCGCCCTGCCCTCTATGAAACCACCCAGCTGATTGACTGGGTGTACAGCAGTTTCTCGGTCCAGGCCGCTCTGGACCCCGATCAGGCCCTGGCTGAGATCCCGGTCAAGTATTCTTCTGAAACCGACACCCTGCTGCTCTATCCCGACGACCAGATGATGACCATCCTGCCCTCCACATCCGACAGTTCGGTGACCCAGAAGTTCTTCCACCTGCCCGACTCGGTGGCCGCCCCCATCAAGCAGGGGGACCTGATCGGCACAGTGGAAATCAAGCTGGCCGGTGAGACCATCGGTGTGGTCAACCTGGTGGCCGGACAGGATGTGAACCTGAACCCGGTCCTCTTCACCATCTCGGAATTACAGGCCTTCTTCCACAGCCTATACCTGAAGGTAGTCCTGGTGCTCTCGGCCATTGCGCTGGCCCTCTACGGCATCTGGTGGCTCCAGAACGCCATCCGGGAACAGCGCAGCTGGGGCGGCAGCCACATCCGCCGCCACTGATCCCCCATAGAACCAAAAAGACCGGCGTGCCCTGGAGCACACCGGTCTTTTTCTGTTTATTTGATGTCCAGCTCGGGGGGAACATCCAGTTCCTCAGGGGCGTATTTTCCGTTTTTCTTCCGCTGGCGGACGCACTCGGTCAGCAGGTATTCAATCTGCCCATTCACGGACCGGAAGTCATCTTCTGCCCAGGCGGCGATGGCGTCATACAACTTCGCGGACAGACGCAGCGGAATCTGCTTCTTGGACTCAGCCATCAGTACAGGCTGCCCGAATTGACAACGGGCTGTGCATCATGGTTGCCGCACAGGACAACCAGCAGGTTGGATACCATGGCCGCCTTCCGCTCGTCGTCCAGCTCCACCACATTGTTTTCGCTCAGGCGTTCCAGGGCCATTTCCACCATGCCCACGGCGCCGTCCACGATCATCTTGCGGGCGTCGATGATGGCCGACGCCTGCTGCCGCTGCAGCATCACCGCGGCGATCTCGGGGGCGTAGGCCAGGTAGGTGATGCGGGCCTCCAGAACTTCGAGGCCGGCTTCCTCCACCTTGTCCTGGATCTCGGCCCGGATGCGCTCGGCCACCACTTCGCTGGAGCCCCGCAGGCTGCCGTCGTCGGGCTGGCCGTCGCCGGTGGTGTCGATGCCGGGGGCCACGTCATAGGGGTAGATGCGCACCACATTGCGCAGGGCGCTGTCGCACTGGAGGGAGAGGTATTCCTTGTAGTTGTCCACATTGAACACCGCCTTGGCGGTGTCCTTGACCTGCCAGATCACCGCGATGCCGATCTCCACCGGATTGCCCAGGCAATCGTTGATCTTCTGGCGGGCGTTGTTCAGGGTCATCCGCTTGAGGGAGATCTTTTTGCCGCTGTTGGCGGCTGCCGCGGCCTGGTTGGCCGCCTCCTTGCCCAGCACCGCGGCCAGCCCGGTGGCGTCGCCGTTCTGGACGTCCCCGCTCTGGCTCAGGCGGGTGCCGGCGGCGGGGTTGACCGCCGTGCAGAAGGGGTTGACCCAGTAAAAGCCCTCCCCTTTCAGGGTGCCGATGTAGTTGCCGAACAAAGTCAGCACCAGAGCCTCCTGGGGCTTGAGGACCTTGAGCCCGCACAGCAGGATCCAGGCCAGGACCATGTACACAATGGCGATGCCCA
>CALWZL010000071.1 GCA_944385995.1 uncultured Faecalibacterium sp. | reverse complement strand
ACAAAAGGGTCCGCTGGCCGAAAAACGCAAAAAATCCGAACTTTCTCTTTTCAGAAAAAGTTCGGATTTCCTGGTGCGGATAAGAGGACTTGAACCTCCACCGAGTTGCCCCGATTAGAACCTGAATCTAACGCGTCTGCCAATTCCGCCATATCCGCTTATTTTGTTTTGTCCGGTCGCCCGGAACGTTTGCTATTATAGCGCAAAAGGCGGCGGATGTCAACAGGCTTTTGCAAATTTTTCTGACAAATTTTCAAGTGGAAATTGCTGCATTCTGCGCGCGGCAAATATGGTACAATAAAAGCTATCTTACCAGACCAAAGGAGAAGCGAGATGAACGTTGTCATTTTTGGATTGGGCGCGCTGCTGATGCTGGTGATGGCCCTGCGGGCCACCCGGGCCCGGCGCGCCCTGGTGAACCGGGGGGAAAAGGTGACCGCCCGGGTGTCGGGCACCATCCAGACCCGGGAAGGGGTATCCCTGGCGTTGGAATTCACCACGCCGGCCGGGAATACCCGCCGTCTGCCCTATCCGCTGCCCCGCAAAGCCAAAGGCTTTGAGCAGGGAAGTGAAGTCACCCTCTATTACGACCCCGATCACCCCGAAAAAGTCTACATAGAAGGGGATCGGGCGGTGCTGGGGGCTGAGATCATCTATTATGTGCTGGCGGCGCTCCTGTTGGTGCTGGGCCTGGTACTGATGGGTATGTGAAGGGGGAACAGGCGATGATTTTGGAACATCTCCAGCAGGGAGAACCGGGGGCCTGGAAGATCGTTTTCCGGGCCAGCGCTGAGGAATTGGCCCGGGCCTTGGAGGCCCAGCAGGCCGCCCACCCCGAGCAGTCGGAAGAAGACCGGATGGCCGGCGCCGTCAACGCGGCGATTCTGGACCCGGAGGGCTTTTCGCCGGTCTGGGCCGAGGCGGTGGACCGGGCAAATCTGGTGCCGGTCACCGACCCGGATTTCAATTTGTTGGCCGTCAATCCGGCCGAGGGGTTCCGGGCTGAGGCGGAATTTTTCGCGCTGCCGCCCCTGACCCTGGGCCGGTATACCGGGTTTGTCCAGGCGATCCGGCCGCGGCCCATCCGGCGGCTGTCCATCGAACTGGAAATCAATCAGCACCACGGTCCCGAGGACCGGGCGGCCGACGAGGCCGGCAAAGCCGCCCTGCGCCAGCGGGTCACCGCCGAACTCTATGCCCAGCGGTGCCGCCAGGCCCGGATGCTGGCAGAACGAAAACTGGTGGTCCAGCTGGGGGATCAGGTCACCGGCCCGCTGCCCAGGCAGCTGGTGGGGGGCAATTACTTTGCCGAACAGCGCCGGTTTAATCTGAGCCTCCAGGCCCAGCGGGTCAATTTTGACCAGTATTTGCAGGTGCGGGGCCAGACGGTGGAACAGTTCCGGGCGGAACTCCACGCCGAGGCCGAGCGGAAACTGCGGAGCCGGCTGGGACTTTTGATGGTGGCAGACAGGGAGGGCTTCTGGCCCACCGAGGCGGAAGTGGCCGCCGGCCTGGCCGCCTGGGATGAGGGCCGGGACGGGGAAAAGACCTTCCCCGCCAACGACGCCCGGAAGGTCCGGCAAAAGCTGGCCGCCCAGCGGGCCGCGGCCTACATTGTGGCACATTCGACCCTGCTGGACCCGCCGGCGGAACCCACCGTCGTGGAAAGTCTTTGACCAAAAACGCCTCTGTTCCCGGAATAGGGAACAGAGGCGTTTTGGCAGGAAGGCCCATGCAGCGGGCCGGGAAATGGCGAATTACCAGCGGGAACCCAGGTCGGTGAAGGCCATCAGGATGCAGTCGATGCCGAAGGCGATCAGGAGGAAGGCCACCAGATAGCCCACCGTAAAGAAGGTGATGAAGGGCTGGAACAGCATCAAAAAGCCCAGCACCAGGCCGATGGTATTGACAATCAGGCAGAAGTAATAGTAAGAATTGCCGGCCATCAGCCGGATGATGCCCACATGCGCCAGACGGGAGATGCAGTGGGTGATGAACCACAGGGGGAACAGGATCGCGACGACCCATTCGGCGATGCCGGGATAGGCCAGCAGAGCGATGCCGGTCATGATGCTCAGGATGCCTGAGATCAGGGAGACAGCCGGCCCAAAGCCGGTGAACCGTTCCTCTTTGATGTAGATGACGATGTCACAGATGCCGGTAATCACAGCGGCAATGCCGTAGAGCACCGCAATCCCGGTGAAGATGCTGCGGGGCCGCAGAAAGGTGAAGGCACCCAGCAGAATCAGACAGATGCCCATCAGGAACTGACTCCATCCAAAACCGGAACGACCTCTCATTGCTGTGCGCCCCCTTCCGCCAGAAGCTGCATGAATTCTTCGCCGGTGATGGTTTCTTTTTCGTAGAGGTATTGGGCCAGCCGGTCCAGCGCCTCCCGGTTGTCCTCCAGAATCTTCCGGGCTTTGGCGTGCTGCCGCTTGACCAGGGCGACCACCTTCTGATCGATGGCCTGCTGGGTCTCAGCCGAACAGGCCAGGGAGGTGTCCCCGCCCAGATACTGGTTGGTCACCGTCTCAAAGGCCACCATGTCAAAGTCCTCATTCATGCCATAGCGGGTAATCATGGCCCGGGCCAGCTTGGTGGCCTGCTCGATGTCGTTGGAAGCGCCGGTGGTGATCTGGCCAAACACCACTTCTTCGGCGGCCCGGCCGCCGGTCAGGGTGGCAATCTTGTCCTCCAGCTCTTCCTTGGTCAGCAGGTTCTTGTCGTTCTGCTCCACCTGCATGGTGTAGCCCAGGGCCCCCGAGGTGCGGGGGATGATGGTGATTTTCTGGACCGGCGCCGAGTGGGACTGTTTGGCCGCCACCAGGGCGTGGCCGATCTCGTGGTAGGCCACCACCTTTTTCTCCTGGTCCGAGAGGATGGCGTTTTTCTTCTGGTAGCCTGCGATGACCACCTCAATGCTCTCCTCCAGGTCGGCCTGGCATACGGTGGTGCGGCCGGCCCGGACCGCCCGCAGGGCGGCCTCGTTGATGATGTTGGCCAGCTCGGCGCCCGAAGTGCCGGCGGCCATCCGGGCGATGGTGTGGAAGTCCACATCCGAAGCGGTCTTGATCTTCTTGGCGTGGACCTTCAGAATGGCTTCACGGCCCGCCAGATCGGGCAGTTCCACCGGCACCCGCCGGTCGAACCGGCCGGGCCGGGTCAGGGCCGGGTCCAGGGATTCGGGCCGGTTGGTGGCGGCCAGAATGATGACGCCGTTGTTGCCCTCAAAGCCGTCCATCTCGGTCAGCAGCTGGTTGAGGGTCTGTTCCCGCTCGTCGTTGGTGCTGAACTGACCGTCCCGCTTTTTGCCGATGGCGTCGATCTCATCGATGAAGACAATGCAGGGGGCTTTTTCCTTGGCCTGCTTGAACAGGTCCCGGACCTTGGATGCGCCCATGCCCACGAACATCTCCACGAATTCCGAGCCGGAGATGGAGAAGAAGGGGACCCCGGCCTCGCCGGCCACGGCTTTGGCCAGCATGGTCTTGCCGGTGCCCGGAGGGCCTACCAGCAATACGCCCTTGGGCATGGATGCGCCCACGTCGGTGTATTTCTTGGGGTTGTGGAGGTAGTCCACAATCTCGGCCAGGTTTTCCTTGGCCTCGTCCTCGCCGGCCACATCGTCAAATCGGATTCCGTCCGACGACTGGACGTAGACCCGGGCGTTGCTCTTGCCCATCCCGAAGGACATGGCATTTTTGCCGCCCATCTGCTCCATCATTTTCTTGTTCATGTACTGCCCCAGGCCGATGAAGATGGCCAGCGGCAGGACAAAGGACAGCAGAAAACTCAAAATCGGGGAGCCTTCCTCCCCCACGTCGCTGGCAAAGACGGCGCCGCAGTCGTGGAGCCGTTCGGTCAGGGTGGGGTCGTTCATGACGCCGGTCTGATAGATTTTGGTGTTGTCCTTGTTGGTGAAAGTGATTTCGGTGTCGGTGATCTCTACCTGGCCGATGTCCTGGTCATCGATCATGTCCATGAAGGTGCCGTAATCGACCAAGTCGATCTGCGGCCGCATCAGGAAAGAGGGCACGATCATATTGAACAAAAACAGAATGGCAAGCACCAGCACATAGTAGTAGATCAGAGGTTTTTTGGGACTTTTGACTTCTTTCATACTGCAGTCTCCTCCTCTGGGTGATTGTACGGTAACGTACATTTTGGACAAGCTAAGTGTAGCCCTGTTATACGGCACTGGAATGGATAAAGTGTTAAAAAAGTGAAAACAAAAAGCGCCCCTGCATCCAAACCATGCAGGAGCGCGGAAAAGGAATGATTACTGGGCCTCGTCGGGGTGGTCCACCCCTTCAAACTGGCTGTTGTACAGCTTGGCGTAGAAGCCGTTCTGTGCCAGCAGAGCGTCGTGGGTGCCCTGCTCGATGATTTTGCCATCCCGCATCACCAGGATGACATCGGCCTCCCGGATGGTGGACAGCCGGTGCGCCACAATGAAGCTGGTGCGGCCCTGCATCATTTTGGCGAAGGCCTTCTGGATGCGGACCTCGGTGCGGGTGTCGATGGAACTGGTGGCCTCGTCCAGAATCAGCATGGGGGGCAGGCAGAGCATGACCCGGGCGATGCAGAGCAGCTGTTTCTGGCCCTGGCTGATGTTGCCGCCGTTCTCGGCCAGGACGGTGTCGTAGCCTTCCGGCAGGCGGCAGATGAAGCTGTGGGCGTGGGCGGCTTTGGCGGCGGCGATGATCTCTTCATCGGTGGCGTCAGGCTTGCCGTAGGCGATGTTCTCCCGGACGGTGCCGGCCCGGAGCCAGGTATCCTGGAGGACCATGCCGTAGCTGCCCCGCAGGGAAGCGCGGGTGGCCTGGCGGATGTCGGTACCGGCCACCGAGATGCTGCCGCCGTCCACGTCGTAGAACCGCATCAGCAGATTGATAAGGGTGGTTTTGCCGCAACCTGTGGGGCCGACAATGGCAATCCGCTGGCCAGGCTGGACATCCAGATTGAAGTTTTCGATGAGGGGACGGTCGGGCAGATAGCGGAAAGAGACATTTTCCAGTTTGACATGGCCGTCGGGGCTGAGGGTGACGGCGCCGGGGGCCTCGGGAATCTGGTCCTCGGCGTCCAGCAGGGCAAAGACCCGGGCGGCGCAGGCCAGGGCGTTCTGCAGCTCTGTGACCACGCCTGAAATCTCGTTGAAGGGCTTGGCGTACTGGTTGGCGTAGCTGAGGAACACGCTCAGCTGGCCGATGGTGATGCCGCCGGCCGCCGCATAGAAGGCGCCCACCAGGCCGACGCCTGCATAGACGATGTTGTTGACAAAGCGGGTGGCGGGGTTGGTCAGGCTGGAAAAGAAGGTGGCTTTCAGGCTGATGTCGCCCAGGCGGTTATTGACCTCGTCAAAGGCAGCCAGGCTCTCGGCCTCGTGTCCAAAGGCCTGGACCACCTTCTGGCCCTCGATCATCTCGTTGACCAGGGCGGTCTGTTCGCCGCGGACGGCGCTCTGCTGGTGGAAGTAGCCATAGGAGTGGTTGGCGATGAAGCCGGCCACCACCAGGCTCAGAGGGGTAATCAGGACCACCACCAGGGAGATCAGGACATTTTCCCGGAACATGAACAGCAGGGTGCCAAAGATGGTCAGCACGCCGGTGAACAGCTGGGTGAAGCCCATCAGGAGGCCGTCGGCAAAGGTGTCCACGTCGGCCACCATCCGGCTGACAATGTCGCCGGCGGGGTGGCTGTCCAGATAGGACAGGGGCAGGGACTGGAT
>CALWZL010000070.1 GCA_944385995.1 uncultured Faecalibacterium sp. | reverse complement strand
CTTTGAAAATGGCCAGGCAACGTTCCTGACAAAAACAACTGATTTTTTCGCGCTGAACCGGTCTATACTGGAGTTGTTGACGAAGCGGCGGGAGACGCCGGGATTGGAGCAGGCCATGGGAATCTTGGAACATTTCAGCGCAGGATGGGGCAAAGGCTTTTCGCGGGAAGCGGGGCAGGTGCTGGAGAGCGCCGTGGAGCTGGCGGGGAATCTGGGATGCAGCCGGGCGGACACGGGGCATCTGCTGCTGGCCATCCTGCAGCAGGACCGGGGCCCGGCCAGCCGTTTTCTGGCGGGAAAGAACATCCGGGAACCGGAGGTGCGGCGGCAGATTGCGGAGGGGCGGCAGGGTCCGGCCCGGCGTCTGCGGCGGCAGGACCTGGCCCCCGAGCTGCGGCGGGCGATGGATTACGCCCTGATCGACGCCCAGAACGCCCGTCAGTCCAAGGCGGAGCCGGAACACCTGCTCTGTGCGATTCTGGAGGACGGAGGCTGCACGGCGGGGGTGCTGTTGGCGTCGATGGGGATGCAGCTCAGCGAAGCGGTGCGGGAATGCCGGCAGATGTCGGGGCAGCTGACCCTGCCGGTACAGCCCCGGATGGCCTCCAGCGTACCCCGGGGCAGCCGTGCCAGCGACAAATATTGCCGGGACCTGACCCGCCGGGCGGCGGAAGGGGAGCTGGACCCGGTGTTTTGCCGGGATAAAGAACTGGACCGGATGATTGAGATTTTATGCCGCCGCCAGAAGAACAACCCCTGTCTGGTGGGGGAGCCGGGGGTGGGCAAGACCGCCCTGGCCGAGGGCCTGGCCCAGCGGATTGCAGCGGGCCAGGTGCCCCGGGCGCTGAAGGGCCGGCGTCTGCTGGCCCTGGATATGGCCAGCCTGGTGGCCGGCACCAAGTACCGGGGCGACTTTGAGGAGCGGCTCAAGGGCCTGCTGGAGGAGCTGGTCCGGGACGGCAGCGTGATTTTGTTTGTGGATGAATTTCACACCATCGTGGGGGCGGGAGCGGCCGAAGGGGCCATCGACGCCGCCAACATCCTCAAGCCGGTGCTGGCCCGGGGCGAATTGCAGATGATCGGCGCCACCACCAACCAGGAATTCCGCACCCACATCCAGAAGGACCCCGCCCTGGAGCGGCGGTTCGGGCGGGTGCAGATCGACGAGCCCACGCCGGCCCAGGCCCGGGAGATTCTGGAAGGGCTGGCGCCCCGGTACGAGCGGTACCACGGGGTGATGATTTCCCCCGAGGCCCTGGACGACGCGGTGGAACTGTCGGTGCGGTATCTGCCGGGCCGGAGCCTGCCGGACAAGGCCATCGACCTGATGGACGAAGCCTGTGCGGCGGCCCGGATTCGGGCCGAGCGGGAGGGCCGGACCGCCCCGGCCCTGACAAGGGACGACATGGCCCAGGTGGTGGCCCGTGCCAGCGGGATTCCCGCCGAGCGGGTGGGGGAGGCCGAGCGGGAACGGCTGGCCCTGCTGGAAAGCCGTCTGGCCGGGGAAGTGGTGGGCCAGGAAAAGGCGGTGGCGGCGGTGGCGGCGGCCATCCGGCGCAGCCGGACCGGATTGGGGGAGCCGGGCCGGCCCATCGGGGCGCTGTTGTTCCTGGGCCCGACGGGGGTAGGGAAAACCGCCCTGTCCAAGGCTTTGGCCCGCAGCTGGTTCGGCAGCGACAAGGCCCTTTTGAAGTTCGACATGTCGGAATACCAGGAATCCCACACGGTGGCCCGGCTGCTGGGCGCCCCTCCGGGGTATCTGGGCCACGACGAGGGGGGCCAGCTCACCGAGGCGGTCCGCCGCCGGCCCTACAGCGTGGTGCTGTTCGACGAGATCGAGAAGGCCCACCCCGACATCCAGAATATCCTGTTGCAGATTCTGGAGGACGGCTGCCTCACCGATTCCATGGGCCGCAAGGCCGACTTCACCAACACCATCGTCCTGCTGACCTCCAACCTGGGGGCCCGGTTTTTGGCGGGACAGAGCGCGCCGCTGGGCTTTGCCGCGGGGCAGGAGGCCGCCTTTGAAAAGCAGTCGGCGGCGGCCATCGCCGAGGCCAAGGGATTTTTCCGGCCCGAGCTGGTGGGGCGGCTGGATGAGATGATTGTGTTCCGGCCCCTGGGCAGCGAGAGCCTGTGCCGGATTGCCGACCGCCTGCTGGGCCAGCTGGAGCAGCGGGCCGCCCGCAGCGGCTACACCCTGACCCACACCGCGGGGGTCTGCCAGGCCCTGGCCGCCAAGGCCGCCAGCCCCTACGGCGCCCGGGAACTCCGCCGTCAGGTGGACCGGGCGGTGGAACAGGCCCTGGCCGACCGGATTGCGTCCGGCACCGCCCGGCCGGGGGCCCACTACACCGCCGACTGTGCCGCCGACGGCAGCGTGATGCTGATTGCCGACGACACCGCCACGGTCTAACCTACTTTTCTGAAGAAAAGTAGGCAAAAAACTTTTCACTGTGTACCATGAAGTTTGCGGGTCTCCATAGGTTCCGCGGGGCCTTTTCGCTCCGGCTCGCTCGTTACGTTTGGGGCTGTGCCCCGGTGCGATGCAAAGCCCGTTTTAACCTGCTTTCCTCACCCGGTACGCACTGAAAAAGCCATGACCAAGCCCCCGCTTCTTAAAAAGGCGGGGGTATTTTTGGTTTAGAGCCCCACGGGGGCGAGCCCGCAGGGCTGGGGGTTCCGCTAATGGGTGGTTGGGTGGGTTTAGATGATAAAAAGGGTATCACCTTGCAATTTCAAAGTCTGCGTCTTACAGCACCAAAAGACACACTGAACCACCAGCCCGCTGAGGCGGGCATGTGGTATTAATCGGAGCGGCGGGCAAAAGCCGTTAAGAAAAACACCCGTGCCGCCGTTTGAGGCCCTGAAAGTTTCCATGGGCCAGGCATGACAGTGTTTTTTAGGCTTTTGAACGCTGTGACTTCCCTATCTGGGTCCAGGGTTCAGACCCTGGTCGTCAGGGTGGGTAGGGAGTCCAGAGGGGGTAGGGAGGGGGAGTCGAAACCCCCTCCCTCCCCCTCTGGGCCTAGCGCAGCGAACAAAAGGAAAAAGAAAAGAAGTGTTAAAGGGCAGGGCGGCAAAGCACAAAAGAACTATCCCTCCCTCCTCCGGGTTGCGGTGCCCTGCTTTTGCTTCGAGCGTCGCTGCGCTCTCGCAAAAGACAGACCGCTGCCCCGCCTCAGGCGGGATCTGGACAACCCACCCCCAAAACGGTATACTGGTGCCATCAACTCCCGCACCGGCGGGAGGCAATGGGAGGCACCGATGCGCTATTTGTTTTTGCTGAATCCCGCGGCGGGCCGTCAGGACCGCACCGGACTGCTGCGGCAGGCCGCCGAGGCGGCGCTCAAGCGGGCGGGGATTCCGGCGTCCGACTGGGAGATTCGCCGCACCGAGTATCAGGGCCACGCCCGGCTTCTGGCCGGGGAGGCCGCCCGGACCGGTCAGGAGCTGATGATTTTTGCCGCCGGCGGGGACGGCACCTTCAACGAGGCCCTCACCGGGGCAAGCCCCTATCCCAACGCGGCGGTGGGCTGCATCCCGGCGGGCAGCGGCAACGATTTTCTCCGCACCTTCGGCACCAGGGCGGAATTCCTGGACCTGGATGCCCAGCTGGCGGGACAGGCCGTGACCATTGACCTGATGGATACCACCCTGGGCCTGTCGGCGGCGGTGTGTGCCGCCGGCCTGGACGCCCAGGTGGCCAATGGGGCCGTCGCCTACCGCCACAACCCCCTGTTTCACGGGGAGGCCGCCTATCTGCTGTCGGCTTTGCGGCAGATCTGCGGGCCCCTGGGCCGGCGGTTCCGGTTTGAGGCGGACGGGGAAGTGCTGGAAGAAGATGTCTTGATGTGCGCCGTCTGCAATACCCGGGACTACGGCGGCGGCTTCCGGGCTGCGCCCCTGGCCCGGCCCGACGACGGGTGGCTGGACCTGGTGGTGGTGCGGAAGGTGGGCCGGCTGAAAATCCTCCGCCTGCTGGGCCGCTACAAGGAGGGCCGCCACTTTGACGGCCAGGCCGTCGCCGCCGACCTGGCCCCCTGGTTCATCTTCCGGCGGGTCAAACAGGTTTCCATGACCTTCCCCGACGGCCGGGGCCCCGTCATCGCAACGGCCGACGGGGAGTGCGCACCGGTGGACCGGCTGGACATTTCCATCCGGCCCGGGGCCGGGCGGGTGGTGCTGCCCGCCGGGGTCCTGGAACGGTTCGCCGCGGCCCGCACCGGGGCGGAAAAGTGAAAAAGGACGGCTTTGCGCACTCTTTTCGCTGCGCCGGGCCGCCTTTTTATTTTGTCATAAAAACTTAACAAAAAAATCTGCCAAAGCCCTTGATTTTTCCTGCCAAGATGAGTAAAATACTCTTAGCACTCAGAGAAATGGAGTGCTAAACGAGAAGGCGCTCCCCGGTGAGCCCCTTCCCCTGACAATGTTACAATGGATTTTTAAATAGGAGGGCAAGACTTATGAAGATTATTCCTCTTGCAGACCGTGTTGTCATCAAGACCGTGGAGGCCGAGGAGACCACCAAGAGCGGCATCATCCTGACCGGCAGCGCCAAGGAGAAGCCCCAGGTGGCCGAGGTCATCGCCGTGGGCCCCGGCGGCACCGTGGACGGCAAGGAAGTCGTCATGACCGTCAAGGTGGGCGACAAGGTCCTGACCAGCAAGTATTCCGGCACCGAGGTCAAGGTGGACGGCGAGGAGTGCACCATCGTGCGCCAGAGCGACATTCTGGCCATCGTGGAGGAGTAATTCAGCCCCCGGACCCCTGGACATTCCGCGGCGGAAAGCCGCTTTTGATTGAGAGATAAAAGGAGAGATACCTTATGGCAAAACAGATTAAGCAGGGCGAGGACGCCCGCAAGGCACTGTGTGCCGGCATTGATACCCTGGCCAATACCGTCAAGATCACCCTGGGCCCCAAGGGCCGCAACGTGGTGCTGGACAAGAAGTACGGCGCCCCGGTCATCACCAACGACGGCGTGACCATCGCCAAAGAGATCGAGCTGAAGGACGCCTTTGAGAACATGGGCGCCCAGCTGGTGAAGGAAGTCGCCACCAAGACCAACGACGCCGCAGGCGACGGCACCACCACCGCCACCGTCCTGGCCCAGGCCATGGTGACCGAGGGCATGAAGAACGTGGCCGCCGGCGCCAACCCCATGGACATCCGCCGCGGCATGAGCAAGGCCGTCAGCGCCGCTGTCCAGGCCATCAAGAGCCACAGCCAGAAGGTCAAGGACACCAACGACATCGCCCGGGTCGGCACCGTTTCTTCGGGTGATCCCGAGATCGGCCGCCTGATTGCCGAGGCCATGGAGAAGGTCACTTCCGACGGCGTCATCACCATCGAGGAGAACAAGGCCACCGCCGAGACCTACAGCGAGATCGTGGAAGGCATGCAGTTCGACCGCGGCTACCTGAGCCCCTATATGGTCACCGACACCGACAAGATGGAAGCTGTGCTGGACGACGCCGTGGTTCTGATTACCGACAAGAAGATCAGCGTCATCCAGGACCTGCTGCCCCTGCTGGAGCAGGTGGTCCAGAACGGCATGAAGCTGCTGATTGTGGCCGAGGACATCGAGGGCGAGGCCCTGTCCACCCTGATTGTCAACCGTCTGCGCGGCACCTTCACGGTGGTGGCTGTCAAGGCCCCCGGCTTCGGCGACCGCCGCAAGGAGATGCTGCAGGATATCGCCACCCTGACCGGCGGCACCGTGATTTCCGCTGACCTGGGCTACGAGCT
>CALWZL010000069.1 GCA_944385995.1 uncultured Faecalibacterium sp. | reverse complement strand
CATATTGTATCAAAAATTTCGGCGTTTGTATAGGCTTTTTTCAGAAACTCCGAACATTCTTGCCATTTTGTTGCCTGAAAGGTGGTTTGAGCCACCACAAACATACGTTTTTCGGGATTTTCAGGCCCCTTCCAGGCCTGCAATTCGGCCAAATCTGCAAAGACGAAAGACTCCCCCCGGGTATGGCCGACGATTCCCTGCACCTCCGGGTGGGTGCGGTCCCCCGCCACAGCGAGGCAGACCCCCTCCTGTTCCGCCCTCCGGGCGATGGCGTGGATCTTGGCCACAAAGGGACAGGTGGCATCCTGCCAGGACACGCCCAGGGCGGTCAGTTCATCGTAGACACTCTGGGGCACCCCGTGGCTGCGGATCACCACCTGGTATCCCGCCGGGACTTGCTGCGGAGTATCCACCACTCTGGCGCCCCGGCGCTCCAGGTCGGCCACCACCTGGGGATTGTGGATCAGGGGGCCCAGGGTGGCCACCTTCTCCCCTGCGGCCAGCAGGCGGCAGGTCAGCTGGACGGCCCGGTCCACCCCAAAGCAGAAGCCGGCGGTTTTGGCCAGACAAATTTCCATGGTATTGTTCCTCCGCACCATAATGTCAGTATGCGCACTGTACAGCTTTTTATGCAGTGGCGGCGCCCTCAAATCCATACCGCTGGCCCAGATCGATCCAGGCATTGGTCAGCGCCTGCTTGTTGGCCCGGAGGGTCTTGATGTCGCGGCGGCTCTCCATCGCGAACTGGGCCGCCGGCATCGGCTCCCCAAAGATCACCCGCACCCGGCAAAACAGCTTCATATGGCCGTTGGGGGTGTCATAGAGGACCCGGCAGGGAATCACATCGGTGCCGGCTCCCGCCGCCACCACAAACAGGCCGCTCTTGGGCGGGATCAGCTTGCCTTCCTTTTCCCGGGTGCCCTCGGGGAAGAGCAGCAGGCCGCGGCCTTTCTTGCACTCCTCGATGGTGTTCTGAAGGGTTTCCATCTCGTCCTTGGTGCCGCGGACCATAACGCAGCCGCACTGTTTGAGAAACCAGGTGACAAAGGGATTGATTTCAAACAGTTCCTTTTTGCCAAAGACCACCATCCGCTTGCCCCAGAACCGGGCAATGGCAATAAACACCGGGTCGATGGCCGAGATATGGGTGGGCGCCAGGATGAAGCCGGTGGACTGAATCTTTTTCAGATTCTCCCGGCCGATGACCTGGATTCGGAAAAACAGGTGGAAAATCACCCAGGCTCCCGCCAAAATGATAGGATACAGCATCACATTTCCCCCACACGCTCTTGGATGATTTGCTTCATGGCGGCGAGACTCTGGGCCAGGTCCATGTCCGAAGTGTCCAGCAAAACCGCATCCTCGGCCTGGCGCAGGGGCGCAGCCGCCCGGCTGCCGTCCTGCTGGTCCCGGCGCTTGACATCGGCCAGCACTTCCTCGTAGCTCTCACTGCGGCCGGCCTGCTGGTATTCCAGCCAGCGGCGCCGGGCCCGGGCCTCGGGGCTGGCAGTCAGGAAAATCTTGACGGTGGCGTTGGGCAGGATGACGGTGCCGATGTCCCGGCCGTCCATCAGGATGTTGCCGGTTTTGGCCATATCCCGCTGCAAATCCAGCAGAAAAGCCCGAACGGTGGGATTGGCGCCCACTGCCGAGGCGGCCATCCCGACCTGCTCGGTCCGAATCAAGCCGCTGACATCCTCGTCGTTCAAATAGATGTGCTGTTCGCCGTCCAGCACCGCCAGACGCAGCCGAATCCCGGGCAGCAGCTTGTTGACTGCCGCCTGATCGGCCGGGTCCTGTCCGGCCCGCAGGGCATACAGCCCCACCGACCGGTACATGGCGCCGGTGTCGACATAAATATATCCCAGGTCCCGGGCCAGCTGCCGGGCCAGGGTGGATTTGCCCGCCCCGGCAGGACCGTCGATCGCAACCGATATCATACTTCTATATTCTCCTTCCGGCAGGCGGAACATTCCCGCCCCCTGAAACTTTTTCTTTTGTCAGTCTACCACCACAGCGGTGCCGCTGGCCGTCACCATCAGCATCCCGTTGTCGGTGCCCAGGACTTCATAGTCGATATCCACGCCCACCACGGCGTTGGCGCCCATGGCAGCCGCCCGCTGTTCCATCTCTTCCAGGGCGCTCTGCCGGGCCTGGATCAGCTCATCTTCATAGCTGCCCGAGCGGCCGCCCAGGAAATTGGTGAAGGATGCCGCGATATCCCGGATGAAATTGACGCCCGAGATCACCTCGCCGCAGACAATTCCCCTGTATTCTACAATCCGCATTCCCTCCACGGACGGTGTTGTTGTAACGATCATAATGTATTGCCTCCTTTATCTTCAAGCTCCTCTTCACAGGTGGGCCGCGAAGGCCTGCCCCGTGCAGAAGGCGATTTGCAGGTTATAGCCGCCGGTGTAGGCGTCCACGTCCAGCACTTCCCCCGCGAAATAGAGGTTCGCGGCTTTTTTGCTCTCCATGGTGCGGGGGTCCACCTCCCGCACCGACACCCCGCCCGACGTGATGACCGCGTGGGCCAAATCCCCCCGCTGGTCCACCGAAACGGTCCAGTGCTTGCACAGCCGCACCAATTCCCGCTTTTCCTCCCGGGTGATCTGGTTGGCCCGGGTGGCGGGGTCAATCCCCCACCGCTCCACCATCACCGGCTGCATGCTGGCCGGCAGCAGTTTTACCAGGGCTCCCTGGGCCGCATGGTTGGCCAGCAGGGCAAAATCCCGGGTAATCCGGTCGTAGAGCTGTTCCTCACTGAGGGCGGGTTTCAGGTCGATTTCCACATGGTAGCGGTGCTTCTTCATATCCCCCAGGTGGCTGGAAGCGCTGAGCGTCAGGGGCCCGCTGATGCCGAAGTGGGTGAACAGCATCTCGCCCTGTTCGGCAAAAATGGCCTTGTCGTCCTCAAAGAGGGTGAGTTTCACATTTTTCAGGGAAAGGCCCATCATTTTTTTGCAGTCGGGGTCTTTGGATACCAGGCTCACCAGGCTGGGCACCGGCTCCACAATGGTATGTCCGGCCTGCCGGGCCAGCTTGTAGCCGTCGCCGGTGGACCCGGTCACCGGATAGCTCAGCCCGCCGGTGGCAATCAGGACCCGGTCGGCCCGGTAGGTTTTGCCCGAAGTCCCCTTGACCCCCGCGCAGCGAAAGGCGGGGCCCTTTTTGGCCTTTTTGCCCTCGGCGGGGGCGGCTGGCTCCAGGGGTTCCAACAGCAGAGACGCCGCTCCGTCATGAACCAGGTTTGCCCCGGCGGCATAGTCCAGCAGGGCCTGCCGGACTTCGGCGGCCTTGTCCGACACCGGGAACACCCGGCGTCCCCGCTCCACCTTGAGGGCAACGCCCAAACTCTCAAACAGTTCCTTGGTCTTGGCCGGCGGAAAGGCATAGAGAGAGGAATACAAAAAACGCGGATTGGTCCGCACGTGACGCAGAAATTCCTCCTCGTCACAGTCATTGGTCAGGTTGCAGCGGCCCTTGCCGGTGACCAGAATTTTTTGGCCCGGTTTGTCGGTGTGCTCCAGCAAGGTGACGGCATGACCCCGCCGTGCGGCGGCCCCGGCAGCCATCAGGCCGGCTGCGCCCGCCCCCACGATCAGAACTTCCGCCATGGATGAACGCTCCTTTTTTCGTCAGATTCCGTACTTTTTAATAATACCAGAATCCCGACGCAAAAGCAATCGCGAAAAAAAGGAACGGCAGACGCCGCAGCGCCTGCCGTTTTGCAGTTCCTGTCTGATGAATCAACTTCCAATCAGCTTGACCGGATCGAGGTATTTGTCATCGTCCAGCACTTCCAGATGGATGTGGGGTTCCAGGGCGCTCTCCCCGGTGATGGTGCCGGCCTGGCCCAGCTTCTGGCCGGAAGTGACCGCGTCACCCTGCCGGACAGCGGCATTCTCAAGAGAGGAAATCCGCCACAGACGGCCTTCGGCATCCCGGATGGAGACCACCACGCCCCAGTTGCCCTCGGCGGCCAGGCTCTCAATGGTGCCGCTCACAGGGGCCAGCACATCTTCCCCTGCCTTGCAGGCGTAGTCGGTGCCGTTGTGGGTGCGCCAGTCTCCCAGGGTTTTATTGTAGACCAGCTCGTCCCCGCTCCAGACGGCGAGCACCTGTCCAGAGACAGGCCGTGTATAGCCCGAGCCGGCTGAGACGCTGGCAGTGGGCGATTCGGTTTGCAGCGCGGAAGGTTCGGATACCGAACCAGACCCAGACGACGCACCAGAGGATGCGCCAGACGAGCTGGATTCGGGCACATCGGCCACCGACTGGGCCACGCTGGCGGATTCCTGTTCCCATAGCTGTTCCTCCGTGTCCTGATCGATTTCGGTGTCCAGGCCGGGGTAGGTTTCCTCCCCGGTGATGCCCTGGCTGGAGCTCTGCCCCAGATCTTCGGCCATCTGATCCCGAACCGTCCGCACGGCCCACACGCCGACGGCTGCGGCCGCCGCCACGCAGGCCAGCAGGGCCAGCACAAAGCCCTTGCCCCGCAGAAAATTCCTGATATGCTCCATCGTTTGATTCTCCTTCGGTTGAAACCTGTGTACGGGTGTTGCCCTTAGTTTGAGACAGAAGCCGCCGGAATATTCACCCCGCGGCCAACTTTAACGGGATAAAAATCGGGCTTCCGGCGGGCAGGACAGGACAGCCTCCGCCAAAAGAAAATCCCCCGCCTTCCCGCAAGGGAAAACAGGGGATCATCCGCAAAGGCAGGCGCTCAGCCTTTCGCCAAATAGAGGACAAACCAAATCACAGAACAGGCCGTCCAGCAGACGGTACCGAACAGCATGGCTTTGGAACCGCCCAGCTTGTACCGGCTGAAACCGCTGATAGCCAGAAACACCGAGAACAGGAAAATATAGCCGTAGCCCGCCCGGCCCTTCAGAAAAATTTCCAGCAGCATCATCACGATGTAGCCCACCGACATCCCGATGAAGCCGTACATGGTGGCCCTGGTCTCGATCTGCCGGTCCCGCTCGTCGCCATTGCGGTTTTCCGCCCGGCTCTTGGCCAAAATCTCTTCTTTATCCATAGGATTACCTCCGCTCTCATCCGACAAGTTTTATTTGCATCTCTAAGATAGCACAGACAAGTTTACTTGTCAATAGCCTTTGCAAAGTTTTGTTGGATTTCCGAGGGCGTGGACAGAGCTGCCCGCCTGTGTTATACTGTCAGAAACGAGAGGAGGAGCCCATGATTTTTCTCACAACCGACCGCCTTATTCTGCGCAGCGTTGCGCCGGAAGACAGCGCTGTCATGCACGATTACCGCAACAACGAAATCTGCGCCCGCTATCAGCGGGGCCAGGTCCGGGACAAGGAAGGCATTGACGCCCTCATCCAGCGCCATCAAAAGGATATCCTATCTCTGGATGCGCCCGCCCTGCTGGCGGTGGCTCTGCGGGAAACGGGAGAGATGATCGGCGAAATTGTGGTGATGCCCCAGGACGGGGCCATCTCTCTGGGTTACACTTTTTCTTACCGCCATCACCGGAAGGGCTATGCCTATGAAGCCCTGTCGGCCCTGCTGGAACTTCTGCACAGCCGGTTCCCCGATCAGGAATTCATCTGTTTCACCGAGCGGGAAAACATCCCCAGTATGTCCCTGCTGCGCAAGCTGGGCTATCAGGACTTGGGCTATGCACCCAAGATTCAGTCCGAAATTTTCGGCAAATGGCTGACCCCTGCCTCGGAGGCAGAACTCCGGCAGGCCACCGCCCAGTAACCATCAGCCCCCCGCACCCGTCATGCGGGGATTTT